>NZ_AWUR01000010.1:0-20677 GCF_000468835.1 Acidaminococcus sp. BV3L6
GGGTATGCTTGCCTCATAAAATGAGGCAAGCATACCCTTTTGGTGGTAGATGAGGATGCGCAGCAACGTTTCCTTGCAAACGTGAGGACCGCCCGAGTCCCAAGCCCGCTTTGCAGCGCCAGCGGAAGAACGATGGGATACGTCTCCGGGCGAATCATTTGTCCCCTTCCCCCGTTAGGGGGGCAGTTTGGGTCCGCGCCTTCCGGTCTTTATGCTGACCTTTTCATCACCGCACTCTATTCATTTTTTTAAGACCGTTATATTTTACTCATAACTCACAGCCCTCGAATGAGGTCAGCCCAAATTGGCTGATTTCATTCATCCATCATCTCCCTGCACCATCCCCGATAAGTCTCGCCAAAAAGGCTGCCTTTTTCCCAAATGAAGGTGAAGTCATGGGTGACGGAAAAGTCCACAAGGTCGATGCGCATGAGCCGACCTTCACGGATAGGGCCTTCAGCGGCCGATTCGTACAAAAAAGACACACCCATATCTTCTTCGAGAAGCTGCAATATGGCGTGCATGCCGCCAATTTCAATGCGCCGCGAAAAGTCGCTGATCTGCCGCCCCATGAGGGCGAGCTGGTTTTCCAAAAGACGTCTGGTGCCGCTTCCCGGTTCGCGGAGGATGAGACGCTCTGTGAGAAGGTCCTCCAGCTTTTCCGGAACTTTTGGGAACTCATGCCGTGCGCTTGTAACGGGCACAAAGGCCACCGTATCGTAGCGCAGGGCTTCAAATTCCTCGGAATCGAAATAACCTTCCACAAGGGCAAACTGGATATCCCCTTCTTCAAGGCCGCGGATGAGCTCTTCCGTATTGGCAATCTTCATGGTCATGGCCGCGTCAGGATGGCGGCGGATGAACCGGGAAAGGGGCGGCGCTACGACATATTCGCCGATGGTCTTGGTCACGCCAAAATGGATGGGCTGCGACGCCGCGCGAGCATGGTGCAGGCGTTGACGGAGCTCCCGATCATCATTTCGCATGGCTAGGCCTGCCTTATATAAGAGGGCCCCTTCAGGCGTCAACATAAGCTTCCTTTCCTTATAGTGGAAAAGAGGTATGTCATAGGCCGCTTCCAAATAGCGGATATGCTGCGACACAGCAGGCTGCGTAATATGAAGCTTTGCCGCGGCCTTAGTGAAGTTCATGGTCTCGCAGACCGTAAGAAAAGTTTCCATTCGGTGGTCTAACATGAGTCCTCCATAAAATTTCCTTATCGATTAATAATAAAAGATAATTTTATTTTATCATAAAATCTGTGTAGAATGATACCGAATTCAATCGGAGCGGCGCTTATTGCTGCAATATGAGGAGGCAATCATCATGAATCCATCGAAACTTCCAGGCATCGCACTCTGCCTTGTCATTGCCCTGCCGTCCTGGTTTTTGGGGAAAACCTTTCCCATCATTGGCGGGCCTATCATCTCCATCCTTCTCGGCATGGTCGCCGGCCAGTTCCTCAAGGACCGGACAAAGGTCAAAAGCGGGATTTCCTTTACATCCAAATACATCCTGCAGACGGCTGTGGTCTTTTTGGGTTTTGGCCTGAATCTCTCTGTCATCCTCGCAACAGGCTGGCAGAGCCTTCCTATCATCATCTGCACCATTGCAACGTCGCTTATCATCGCTTACGGACTGCAAAAGGCCATGAACATTGACGTCAACAAGGCCACCCTTATCGGCGTCGGTTCATCCATCTGCGGCGGGTCCGCCATTGCAGCGACAGCGCCAGTCATCGAGGCAACGGATGATGAAGTGGCCCAAGCCATTTCGACGATTTTCTTCTTTAACGTCCTTGCCGCGATTTTGTTTCCTCTCCTTGGAACGGCGCTCGATATGGATACCTTGAGCGGCGAAGCTTTCGGCATCTTTGCCGGTACGGCGGTCAACGACACGTCGTCTGTAACGGCAACGGCCGCAACCTGGGACAGCATGTGGAACCTAGGAACCCAGACCCTTGATAAGGCCGTCACGGTGAAACTCACCCGGACCCTTGCCATCATCCCCATTACGCTCTTTTTGGCCTGGAACCGTTCCCGTTGTGGGGCGGGCGAAGGCCGCGCCGTAAGCGCCAAAAGCGTATTTCCTATGTTCATCCTTTACTTTGTCCTTGCTTCTGTCGTCACGACCGTAAGCATTCATTTGGGCATTTCGGGAGCTGTCTTTGGACCTATGAAGACCCTTAGCAAGTTTCTCATCGTTCTTGCCATGGCTGCCATTGGGCTCAACACAAACCTTGTGGACCTCGTCAAGAAAGGCGGTAAGCCGATTTTCCTCGGTGCCTGCTGCTGGATTGGCATCACCCTTGTCAGTCTCCTCCTGCAGCATGTTATGGGACTCCTGTGAACTTGAGGGGCCCTATTTCTTTCTCTAGTCGGAATGATTGGGAAAAGGTTCTTAAGGAAGCCCGTTCCAACCTTTTTTCAAAGCATAGGCCAAGGGCACTCCATAGATAATCCCCTCCCTTCACAAGGCATGCCATCCCGTTACGGTTTCTTGACACGGACCCTTTCCCATCGGGCAAAAAACTGTCAAAACATGCACCCCACCGTTTACGGGGCCAAGGGCCCTGAAACGGTGGTTTTTTTTCGTGGAAGGTCCTTATGACGAAAACAGGGCGAACTCCTTATACAAAGATCACTCATGAAGAGGAAGGCCCTTTGTCAACCGGTCCACTTTATTTTTTTTGCCACGCAGGCCAATACCAACAAGATTGAGCTCTTGTGCCTGATACCCCGCAACCGAAGCCCGGTTAGCTTCATCGTCAAAGGTCTCAAATAACTCTTCTGTATAAATGGATACGGCAAGGCCCTCTGAAAACAGGCCTTTTTGAAGCAGTTCCTGCAGCTGCTCTTTTGACGCGCCATGAATCATGATGGGTTGCTGGGACATGGGCAAGTACTGATGACCCTCAGCATCGACGTAGGGCTTACCGATGATTTCCTGCGTCCCGGCAATCCCGCTCATGAGAAAAGCGGTTACATTGAGTGCTTGCCAAGGTTTAAGGCCCTCCCACAAAACAATCTTGATTTTAGTGTCAAATTTCATGCAGGTTTCCCCCCTCTTGTCACGTGATGTTTCATAGGGTATTATAAGAAATCATGGTAATTCAATCAAACTGAATTTATAAAATATAAAATTTAATATTTTTGAATTAAGAGGTTTTTATGGATATCAAACAGCTACACACTTTTGAAACCATCATCCAGGCAGGCAGCTTTCAAAAGGCAGCACAAGTCCTGTCCTACGCCCCATCCACGATTACCTTCCAAATGAAACAACTGGAAAAAGAGCTGGGCGTTTCCCTTTTTGAGCGCCGCGGCCACGAACAACGCCTGACGTCTGCTGGGATTTCCCTAAAGCCCTACGTAGATCAGGTCCTCCATTCTGCCGACCAGCTCGTCGCCCATGCTGGGAGCCAGCGCCTGGAAGGACAGTTGACCGTGCTCCTTCCCGAATCCCTTCTGACCTACCACTTACAGCCCGTACTGGAACGCTTTCGAAAAAAAGCGCCCCATGTTCGGCTCTCCCTCCATGTCAAAAACTGCTTTGCCATTTATGACAGCATGAGGCATGGGGAAGCTGATCTTGCCCTTCATTACGATGTCGCCGCCTATCCCTCACCCTTTGAGACAACGCCCCTTGTCACTTATCCTCTGGTCCTTGTTGCTTCCCCGCTTCTTTCCCCGCAAGACAGTGATTTTATGACGAAGGGACAAACAAAAGAGCAATGTTTGCTGATCAATGACAAACAGGCCCTCTACTTAACCTATTTTCGGGAATATCTACGCGAAAAAGGCATTGCGCTCTCCCAAGAAATGGATGTCTGGAGTCTGGAAGCCATCAAGCAATGTATTTTAAGCAACCTCGGGGTCGCCTTTCTCCCCGAATTTGTGGTTCATGAGGAACTGCAAAAAGGCCTTATGAAAAAAATTCCCCTTGAACTCGATCATCCCTCTATGACGGCCCTTTTGGTTCATCGTAAGACAGCAAATCCATTGGTCCATTGTTTTAAAGAACTTGTGACTGCCCACTTTAAGAAAACGGAATAGGCCCATATGGCGAGAAATCATACAGCATAAGACCGGGCCTTTGATCTTTCAAGACCTTGAAGCGGCTGGAGGATGCGGACCCAAACCGACCCTGACGGGAGAACGGGTCTGAAAAGATTTACCCGGAAACATGTTCTTCGGCTTTCTGCGGGTGCGCCCTTCTTATCATCGGAGCAATCTTTGCTCCGACTTATTTAAATAGCGCCCGCGCTTCCCCCTCCGTCGTCGCCATACCGCCCCAGGAAAGCCCATAGAGCTTAGCAAAGCGCTGCATGGTGAATTTGCCTGCGTCGAGCATCCATTGTTCCGGCGCCGCACCCTGGAAGAGGAAGTACAGGGTCTTGCCACGCAGGCTGCCGCTTGCAACGGGGCCGTAGAAGCGATCCAAGAGGGTGCGCACGCTGCCGCAGATGTTATGCCAATAAAGCGGCGAACCGATGACAATGGTATCGGCGGCTTTGATCTTTGCCATGACTTCATCAAATTGATCGCCGGCAAGGCGCTGGCCATAGACGTTGATGCGATAATCCGTCAGGTTCAGGGTTTCATAGTCACGGCTCCCCAGCAGGGCCGCTGCAAGGCGTGCCGTGTTGCCTTTTTTGTTAGGACTGCCGTTAATAAATAAAATGCTCATGGTGATTACTCCTTAAAGTCTGTTCTGTTGCTGGTTACTTCCCATGCCTTATATTCATCAAGGCGAGCCGTAAGCCGCGATTTGCCGTAAGCCTGGGCATCGCTTCCGAGGAGGAGGCGCAGGGGCATCTTCCCGCTGTGGACAAGGTCCACAAGGACGCGGCCCGCTTCATCAGGATCGCCCTGCTGCGTGCCATCAGTATGGTCGTTGCGGATGCGGCGCGTACCGGCCGTCTTTTCGTAGTCCCCCAGTTCCACGCTCGATTCCTTAAGGGACGTGCCGGCAAATTTCGTACGGAAGGCACCGGGTTCAATGATCATGACATGGATTCCCAGGTCCTTCGTTTCCCCGTAAAGGGCTTCCGAGATGGATTCCAAGGCGCTTTTTGTGGCGGCATAGTAGCCGGATCCCAAGGCTGCGCCCAAAGCGGCGATGGACGAAACGTTCGCAATGGTTCTTCCGCATGATGGGAAGGACGGCTTTTATAAGGGCAATGGGTCCGAAAAGATTCGTCTGGAAGAGCTGGTCCACTTCTTTTGGAACGCCTTCTTCCACGGCAGCGCGGTAGCCATAGCCGGCGTTATTGATGAGGACGTCGATGGTGCCAAAGCGCTCCAAGCCTTTTTCTACGGCATTTTTGATGTCTTCTTCCTTCGTAACGTCAAGGGACAGGGCAAGGGCTTGCTCTGGATAGGCATCCACCAAGTCTTTCAAGGTTTCGACGCGGCGCGCCGTCACAATCACCTGGTCCCCGCTTTTAAGGACGGCTTTCGCAAAGCCCCGTCCAAGGCCGGAGGAACAGCCTGTAATAAGCCAAGTCTGCATAGTGGTATCGTCTCCTTTTCATGCAAAAGGCAGCAGAGCAACTGCTCTCACTGCCTTTTCATTTCATTCAATTATTCTTCAAAATCCGTCTTCGACGCAGCCGCTTCATAAGACGCAATGTCTTTTAGTTCCGCCTCATAGCGTGCTTTCATAGCCCGGCAGCAGGCAGCGCCAATGAGGATACGCGGCGGCAGATTCCCCTTTTCCACCATATCTAGGAGGAACTGGGCGGCCTTTTGCGGATTGCCTGTCTGGGTGTAGGTATTTTCCGCAAGGAACTTTGCGGCTTTATGGGCGCTGCTGTCCTTGTAGGCATCAAGCCTTGCAGAAGGATTCCTAAAGGAATGCTTGCTTCTGAAATCAGTCCGGAAAGAACCCGGGCAAACAGCAGACACAGCAATGCCAAATTCGCCAAGCTCTGCCCGCAAGACATCGGACAGACCGACGACGGCGAATTTTGCGGCGCAATACGCGCTGCTCCCGCTAAAGCCCATGAGCCCGCCTTGGCTTGAAACGTTCAGGATGACGCCCTTCCCCGCCTTTCTCATGAGGGGAATGACGCGGCGCGTAACGTTTACGACGCCAAAGTAATCCGTTTCAAAAAGGTTCCGCAGGTCTTCGTCCGTCGTTTCTTCAAAAGCCCCGCTGAAGCCAAAGCCTGCGTTATTGATGAGGACATCGATGCGGCCAAAACAATCCATCCCATCCTTGATGGCCTTTTCCACTTCGTCCGTCTTCGTCACGTCCATGACCACGGTGAGGACGGAAGGATGTTTGAAAATGTCATCATGGGGAACGCGGCGCACGGTGGCAATAACCTTATCGCCCCGTTTCACCGCTTCTTCCGTAAAGGCACGGCCAAACCCGCGGCTTGCTCCCGTAATGAACCATACTCGTTCCATGAGATTTCACTCCTTAAAGATTGGCTTTGTAGAAGGAAGCCAATTTGCCTTCGATTTCATTGACGTATTTCGGAACCCAATAGGTCTGGATGTGGGTAGCCCCTTTGACGAGGTAGAGTTCCTTGTTATTCGTGCCCGTCGCCTTCTTGAAGGCGTCCTGCGTCATGTAGAGCGTATCAGCCTTGTCACCGGCAATCATGAGGAGCGGCTGGTTGATCAGGTCCATATTGTCTGCCGCATCAAAGGTAAAGAGGTCGAGGTTGCTGCGAACCGTGTACTGGAAGGTAGAGTTAGGATGACGATGGGTCTTCCCATAATAGATGTAGCCTTCGCTGTAAAGGGTCGGCATCTTCTTCAGTTCTTCTTCAGGGATATCCTGGGTTTCCATGCCCGCGGTGCGTTTGATGGCCGCACCCTTTGCTTCGGCGGCGCGCTGCTGACTCGATTCAAGGAGCCGCTTTTGGATTGTGTCACGGCCGCTGTTCAAAAAGCCATTGCGGCGAACGATGCCGGAGTTGAACATGGAAAGCGTTGCTACCGCCTTGACGCGCTTATCCGTCTGGGTTGCCTTCAAGGTGTAGCCACCGCCGCCGCAGATACCAAGGGCACCGATGCGGCTGTCATCGACGCCAGGATAGGACGCAATCACGTCAACCATGCCGTGGATATCTTCCGTGCGGAAGGCAGGATTGTCGAGCATATGGGGCGTACCGCCGCTGGCACCTTGGAAGGAAGCATCGGCTGTAATGGTGATATAGCCTTCTTCCGCAAGTTTCTGGGCATAAAGGCCTGCCACCTGTTCCTTGACGCCGCCATTTGGATGAGCCACGACGATGGCCGGATATTTCTTTCCGCTCGTCTTGTCGTAACCTGCCGGCGTATAGATATTCGCAGCTATGGTGTTGCCATTGAGGGTATAGCGGACGGGGTGGATATTGACCTTGCCGTTTTCATTCTTCGTAATCGCCCCTTGATAAACAAGGCCAAAAGGATTCTTGTTAGGGCTCTTGATATCCTTTAAGGGAATCTCCACAAGATTGGCTCCGCCATAAAAAGTAATGCCGTTATTTTTGATATCTTTTACGGAATCAGCGGCGGGGGCGGCATACCCCACGGCCCCAAGGGCCATGACACTGGAAAGGACGAGGGCTGCTGCAGCCATTTTCTTTACCTTCATAAATAATCACTCCTTATCTTACCTGATACGATGGAAAAACACCGATGCGCATCCTATAAAAAGGATTGAAAAGCACCGATTGCCTTGATGGTTCCACTTTACTATTCGGTAGTTGCTACCTGTCAATAGTTTTTCTAAAAAATATCTGGAATTTTTTAGAATGGAATAATTAAGTATTTATCGGATATTCTTGGAAGCCTACGAAATCCTTATATCGGTAGATTGTACCGGATAAAAAAACATCGGCTGTAATGCTAAAAACAGCAAGCAGCTTTCATGCAGTCTTCTCCGAAGCACAATCCCGTACCTACCGAGCAAAGGGAAAACCGTGCAGACGCGAACCCAAACCGTCCCCTGACGGGGGAGCGGGTTCGAAAAGATTTGCCCGGAAACATGTGCCTGCGACATTTCGTTCTCGCTCCAAAAGCGTCCTTCGAAACTTCGGGCAAATGGTCCTCACTACCGTTCGTAATGAAACGTCGCTGTGCGTCCTCATCCACCACCGAAACCGGAAAATGGTAATGATAAACGCTTATGGAAATTTCCACACAACATGAGTGCCAATAAATTATGTTAGCGGCCCCGTCGTACACGAAAACGGTTCCCCTATCTCTGCGACCGCAATGGATTTATACGGGTACAGCTGTAGGGGATAAAAAGGCTCACTCTCTGCTGTTCCACACCAGAAGACCGGCCTTTCCGGCAGAGGAAACTCCGAATGCTCCTATCGTCGCTGCCCTCTGAGTAAGCTTTCTGCACAAATTTTTCAGCATAAGAGAAAACGAAAAATTCGGCGACTCACTTAACCGCCCTGCACGATCTCTTGTTTCGCTTTTTCTAAGGCAGATGGAAGTTCGCGTATCGAGCTCAGAGGCAAAAAAAAGATGGGGATTGTTCTAAGCGCTATCGTTATCTTCCCATTTCAAAGAAGCAGCCTCTTACAAAATCCAAATAAAAACCAAGAGCCCAAAACCGAACCTGCGTCTATGTTCGGTTTTGGGCTTGCTTTATAATCTTTTACCTTGTGGTCTTTCTCCCATTTGCTTTTTATCAATTCGGTTCAGCGGGGTCCGTCCAATTGTGAGGAGCCCTCACTTCCACTGACAAAATTCTCACAGCCACAGGTTTCTATGCGTCCGTATTTTCTCCCATTGCATTCGTATAGAATTAAGCAATGGAGGCACGCTGCAGTGGAGAATCAGAGCACTTTTTACTCCAACCCCACACTCTCTCTTCTTAATATGTATAACCCGGATCAAGAAGCTTCAAAAGGGCTTCGTCATGGTGACGGGCAAGGCGGATCTTGTTGTCAAAAATCATGGTGGCGCCGCTGTCCTTCGTATACGCGTCCCACTTCGGCAGGGCATCCGTCTGCGGCGTCCCATAGCGGGCAAAATGGACCCAAGCGTCACTCATGCGGTCTTCCAGGATATGTGCTTCCTTGCTTCCGCCAGTACGGCTCAGCATGCGGTCCACATTATGGAAGACAAAGGGGATTTCCGCCGTATGATAGGACATGTACGTCCCACCCATAAGCGGCGATTCCCAACTGAAAAGATAGGCGTAGACCGGAGCTCCGCCTTGTGCGGCCTTACGGCGCATAATCTTCAAGATTGGCTGGCGGATCAGGGTATCGATATAAAGGGCATCGGCCTTTTTCTTATTGGGATACGCCTTTAGAAATTCGCTCACGACGACGTCTTTCTTATCGCCGTAGGCCTGTTTGAGGCGCTTTTCTACTTCAGCATCCGTCCAGGTATTTTTATTGTCATACTGACGGTCCGTAGCGTCTACAATATCCTGGAACCCTGTCCATTCCGTCAAGTTGGTCCCAATGAGCAGCGGCACCTTGCGGCCCGCTTCGGCAAAGCCTGTTTCCGTTACAGGGTTGGTGGGAAGGAAATCCCCATCGACGACAGGTTCCCAGCTAAGACCGTAGCCTGTCCCGAGGGCCTGAGGAACCTTATATTCGGTGCCCACGGTCTTAAGGGCTTTACGCGAGGCTGCGGCAAGCGTTTCATAAGGAATCGTCTGCAGGCGTTCGAGATTGTCCTTTGTCACACCCAGCTCTTTCAAAGTAAGATCCGTCACTTTTTCACTCTGCTCTTTGCTCATGACGTAGGGGCCCATGGACTCGACGGCGCCGCTTTCCACGATGCCTTTTTGGAAGAGCCCTTTTGCACTCGGAGCAGTCATGAGGGTGAGCACCTTGGCACCGCCGCCGGATTCACCAAAGATGGTGACGTTTTGCGGGTCGCCGCCAAAGGAGGCAATGTTATGTTTCACCCATTTGAGGGCATCCACAAGGTCTACGATTCCAATGTTGGCCGAATCCTTATACTGGGGGCCATATTTTTCAAGGTTGAAATGACCGGCAAGGTTCAAGCGGTGATTCACGGAAACAACAACCACATCACCGCGACGGCTGAGGTTGGCGCCGTCATAAGCGGGTGACTCCAGGGAAGAACCGGCTTCAAAACCGCCGCCATGGAGCCAAACCATGACGGGGCGCTTTTTCCCATCCGTGAGGTTTGGTGTCCACACGTTGAGGTTCAAGCAGTTATTATCCATGGTAAAACTGCGGCCCGGTTCCCCCCACTCCCCATTGGGAAAATTGCCTTGGGCCTGAGGTGAAATGGGGCCGACCTGCGTTGCCATACGGATCCCGCGCCACGGCTTCACTGGTTTTGCAGCCTCAAAGCGTTGCGTGGCTTCCGCATAGGGAATGCCATAATAAGAATAGATCCCATTTTTGATGAATCCTTGTACGCGGCCCGCGTCCGTCTCCGTCACGGCAATTCCGGGTCCCGCCTGAAAAGTCTGGTCTTTTTGGGAAAGGGATGCTTGAACGCGAGCAGCCGCTTTTTCGGCAGCAAGCGTCGGTGCAGCAGCTCTGGCAAAAGTCGGAGCCGATGAAAGCAAAGCAGAAAGAACAAGTAACGATACCCATTTTGAAGATTGCATAAAAACCTCCTTTATTTTTACTCGACGCATGGATGGCGCCGATCTGCTCCAGTTAAACCAGACTTCTTTTTTCATGATTCGCCCAATCGGTCATGCAGCTAAAGAAAACCGCTCATGATCAAGCGCTTTATTTCTGTCAGTTTTGCACACTAGGGGTTTCTTATCTACTGGCAGAAGTCCTGCGTCAATCTGGGCGATTTTCTTTAGTCGTACGACTTTATGGGACGATGATTAAGCCTATGGTTTTGACTTTTAGAGCAAGATCCGCAGGCTTTAGACAGCCTTAAGGCCTTTAACCCATCCACCTCGGGCGGCCTGAGCCAAGCTGCACCACAACATCTTTTCCAGCTGACGCTTGGCACAGCTTTTTTGCGGTATTCAGCCGGTCATATTTTTTTACTCATAACTCACAGCTTTAACCTCACAGTTATAGGCCGCCTTTCTTTAATACGCCTCCTCAAAGATTTCTCTGATTTCTTCCTTACCCAGCTGCCGGAAGCTGCCGGGCGAAGCAACGCAGCCAGCGGCAACGTCAACAAGGACGGCATGGTCGATGTTCATGTCGCGCAGTCTCGTTGGAAGGCCGATTTCCTTGATAAAAGCGGTCAGGGCCTCGATGCCTTTTTGGGCGCGCGTCAGTTCGTCGCCTTCACTAGGGTCGATGTCAAAGACTTTTTCAGCAAAACGGGCAAACTTTTTGGTCCCATCCTTTACGATATGACGGTAGTAGACGGGATGCAGTACGGCAAGACCAGCGCCGTGGTTGCAGAAGGTATAGGCGCCCAGGCTGTGTTCCAGGATGTGGCACTGGAAGTCCGTCTTCTTTCCCAGTTTGAGGATCCGGTTTTCCGCCATAGTCGCAAGCCATACAAGGTTACTGCGGGCTCCTTCGTCGTGAGGATCCACAAGGATGGCTCGGATATTATCGACAGCGCTTCTCATAAGGGCTTCGTTCATGACGTCAGACACGTTATTGTCATTAGGTTCACTGAAATAGATTTCCATCATATGGGAGAGGCTGTCAAAAGCACCGGAGATGAACTGGAATTTCGGCACTGTTTCCGTATATTTGGGGTTCAAGATGGCAAATTGGGCGTTCAGTTCCGGATAGTCGCGGCCCGTCTTCACTTTGAGGGATTCGTTTGTAATGACGCTGCCGCCGTTCGTTTCACTTCCCGTCCCCGATACGGTAAGGACAATGCCAAGGGGAATGGGTTTTGTTTCGATCTTACCAGCATGGGCCCAATACGCGTCCCACAGGTCCCCATCATAGACGGCACCAAGAGAAATGGCTTTGGAGCAGTCCATGACGCTGCCGCCGCCTACAGCCAGAATGAGGTCCACCTTTTCTTTTTTAGCAAGGGCTGCCCCTTCAAGGACCTTGGCATAGGTCGGGTTGCTGCGGATGCCGGAAAATTCGACAACGGTCTTGCCGGCTGTCTTAAGATATCCCATGATTTCTTCATAGATACCCGTTTTCTTGATGCTGCCCCCACCGTAGGTCAGCATGACCTTGGGGCCGTATTGAGCGAGCAGGCCCGGCAGATAAGTGGAGACACTATCGTTTCCAAAATAGACTTTCGTAGAATTTTGAAACACGAAACTATTCATGATTGTCACCTTTCTTTTTTCTTGTTTCCTTGTTTTTCATGGAAAACCCCGGACCAAAGGGCTCCAGTCCGGGGTCTTTGACAATTTTTCATGGTTTATTTCAGGGATTTCACCCAGCTGATGACATCCTGGCTGAGCACGTTTCCTTCAAAGCGATGACCTTCAAGCCATTTGCCCGTACCCGCTGCCTTTTCAAGATTTGTACCGCTGTCCCCCATTGGTGTAGACATGCTCGTGGCAAAAGGAATGACCGTCTTACCTGTAAAGTCATGCTTTTCTACAAAGGTGTAGACCACATGAGGTGCCTGACGCCACCAATGCGGGAAACCGATGAAGACGCGGTCGTATTTGGCCCAGTCCTTTGCGTCGCCTACATAATCCGGGCGCAGGGACGGATTATTGTGTTCTTTCTGAACACGGCTGTTTTTGTCATTGTAGTTCAAATCATTTAGCGTATAGGGCTGTTCCGGTTTGATTTCAAAAAGGTCAGCGCCCGTTTCTTTGGCAATGGTCTCAGCGACCTTTTTCGTGTGACCTGTTGCGGAAAAATAGACGACGAGGGTCTTTCCGCTCTTATCCGCCATTGCGGCTGCGGCCGGCTTTGTCTCTTTTACGGGCTCCGTCTGCGCCGCCTGGCTGCTGCAGCCCGTACTCACAAGAAAGAGGCTCGTCAGCGTCACAACAGCGAAAACGTGGCGCATGAGATTTTTAAAGGAAAATGCTTTCTGCATGCTTGTCATGCCTCCTTATCTAGCAAGCCCATTTGCTTTCATCCAGTCTTCCAGGATATCCGCAATGGCTTCATTATTCGTATCGCTCATGAGAAAGTGTGTGTTGCCCTTGATGCCTTTTTCCGGCAGGTGAAGGAGCGTTGCCTTGCCGCCGTGATGGTTGACCGCGTCGACCCACAGCTTTGCCATGGCAAGACGGACGCGCCAGTTATCAAGGTTCCATGCCTCCGTCCGTTCCGTCGGGATATTGTCGCCGTAGACGACGAGAATGGGTCTCTTCGTTAGTTTTTCAAAGTCCGAAAGCTTCACGGCCGTCCCTTTAAGGGCGCCGAAAGGACTTGACGTTTCCATAGGAGCGGGTACTTCGCCTTCGGGGAAGATGAAGCCGCTTCCCGGTTCAAGGGCAATGATGCCTTTCACATGATCACTTTTGATGGCCGTCCACCAACCAGGACCGCCTCCCTGGGAGTGGGTCACAAGGACGCCGTCACCGCTTCTTTCAAAGACCTTTGCCATAGCGTCGCTGATGACCTGTTCATCAAAAGCACCCGTGTTGGGAGTCATGCTGCGGAAGAACTCTTCCCGTGCCGCTTCGTCCCACCTGACGTCGACACCGGGATAATAATTCGGATAGAGGCCAATGCGGAAGTTATCATACCAAAGCTGCTCCATGGGTATCTTTGATACGGTTCCTCCCGTCGTTGACTGACCAGCTCGGCCGCGGCGGGGTTGATCCACAACGTAGGTGGCATACCCTTTTTCAAGGAAGATATTTTGGAAACCATCCCGCCCATCAGGCGTTGTTTCCCAGGTCTTGCCGGACTGACCGGCCCCATGAAGGAACACAATCGCATTCTTTTTGGCCTTCACAGGCTTTTGATAGAACACATAGGCGTGATCACCGTGAAGGGTCTGACCGGAAGGATCAAGAGGCTTACTGTTATCGAGCGTTCCCGGTGCCGTCACGACCGTCCCCCCTGCCGTAAAACTTCCCTGATCCGCAAGCATCACAGGGTTATGGAAAGCTTCTGCAGAGGCCGTAAGAGCAAGGGAAAGGACGAGCGCCGCCAAAAGATTCTGTTTCATGGACTATTCCTCCTTAAGGTCTTATGATGATAGGGTTTTCATCGGTTCTTCTCTTTATGACTTTATTCTACTATTCGGTAGTAAATACCGGTCAAGTATTTTTTTATCCTTACCATTCTTTTTTTACAGCCTTCAGCCAAGTCCGGTGACAAGAGCAACTACCGGCATAGTGATGACCGCAGCGGCCGTTGTTACCGCAACACCTTGGACTGAAACAGGATAGCCTTCTTTATTGTAGAGATTGGCCAAAAGAGGAATGACATTGCCCGACGGCGTAGCAAGGGCGGCCATCGAAACCGCAAGTAGGTAGGTGTTATCAACGAACTGTTTCAAGATAAGCGTCACAACAATGGGGAGAACAAGCATTTTGAGGATGGTAAAAGCAATAATCTTCTGATTGATGAGGCTCTTCCAGTCCGTATCAAGGAGGAAGGAACCCAGGAGCATCATGGCAAGAGGGCCCGTCATGCTCCCCACCATACGGATAGAACTGGTAAGGATATAGGGCAGTTTGATGCCGGACAGATAGATAACAATGGCAAGGACGCAGGATATCATGCCCGGATTAACGAGGTTCTTCCAGCGAAAAGGTTCCTTGGCGCCACCACCGCCCTTGATGGTTTCAATGACATAGGAGAAAAAGAGCAGGTTGAAGGGAATGAGAAGAACCGTCATATAAATGAGCGCCTCCTTTCCATAAATAGCATCCACCATGGGAACGCCCATGAAGCCGATGTTCGTAAAGACGACCATGACGTTCACGATGCCTTTTTCCGCTTTGCCATAATGAAGGATCCTCGGAATGAGGAAGGCTGCGAGCATCAAGAGGGCCAGCATGACAACGACGACACCAAAAGCATAAAGAAGGGCACCGCCTTCCATATGGGGCCCATCTCCGGTCACACCGGAAAGGATGATGGCCGGATAAGCAACCTGCAGGACAAGCTGCGTAATCTGGCCCTGATTATCCGGCGTCAGGATATTCTTTTTCCGTGCCCAAGCGCCGACGACCATAATGATGACAAAAATCAGCATCTGCTGTAAGACTTGCATGATAAAACCTCCTTAGGAAAGGCCCTTGGCAGAAAGCCAGTCCGCCATGAGACCTGCAATGACTTCATTGTTTTTATCGGCCATGAGGAAATGAGTATTGCCCTTGATGCCAAGGTCGGGCAGATGGACGATTTCCGCCATCCCGCCGTGTCGGTTGACGCAGGACACAAATTCTTTTGCCATCATGAATTCGCTGCGCCACTTATCGGGTCCAATTTCATCAGTCGTGCCATCCGAAATGTGGTCACCATAAAAAAGGATCATGGGAAGCTTCGTCAGGGCAAGGAAGGACTCAAGGGGAACGCCCATGGCCTGGGCCTTAACGGGATCATAGAGAGTCGGCACGGGTTCCGGTACTTCCCCTTCAGGAAAAATAAAGGGCGATCCACCCGGTTCAAAAGCGATAATGGCCTTGACCTTATCCGTGCGGAAGGGGGTGCGCCAGCCAATGGTGCCGCCCATGGAATGGGTCACGAGGATGGACGGTCCCATCTTTTCAAGGAGTGCGGCCATGGCATTGGCACTCACATCGTCATCAAGTTCGCCTTCGTACGGCGTCCAAGAGCGCTGGAACTGGTTATACGTCTCAGCGTCGCCAGCCATGGCCGAATCTTCGTAGGGGACGGGCGTATCCCCGTCAAAAATGCCGCAGCGACAAAGCATGTACATCGTCTTATCGGCATACAGAGGATTTTTTGCATAAGGATTGCGCCCGTCATCCGCTTTTAAGGCAAGACCGGCTTCCCCCATGCGGGGCTGGTCGATGAGGACCGTCGTGTAACCCTTGCGCAAAAAAAGGGTCTGAAAGCCTTCGCGGCCATCAGGCGTCGTTTCCCATGTCCGTTTGCACTGAGCGCCGCCGTGCTGAAAAATGAGCGGATAGGGACGCGCGTCCACGGGTACCTGGTAAAAGGCATAGGCATGGTCCCCATAGGCAATCTGTCCTTCTGGTTCAAGAAAATGGTCCGTGCGGAAAACGCCGTCATGTTTCAGCGTCGATCCGCCGATGGCAAAACTGCCTTGTTCAGCAATGATAAGAGGTTGTTTGGGGTTATTGGACATGGTTGGTTCCTTTCTTTTTTACTTGGAGCAGAAATTGCTCCGATTCGATGGAGTTAGGTGTCCCCATTACTGAAAAAAGATTTTCTTGATAGTAATGGGGACATGACCTATCGTAAGAAGTCACGTAACACAAATTCATTTTAAAGTCACCCCAAAAAAATGCCGTCGTCGGGCGGGCCACTCCTAAGAATATTTTCGGATTGCAGAAGAAACCTTTTTTGCCTACGGTCCATATCAACCCATCTGCGTTGTCAAACGCATAACAAGTGTCTGCTAAGTTTATAATGGACGCCGGCTATATGTACTCAAATGCGGATCCGGTACTTTGGCAGCCGCTTGGTCCTATAAAAGGCGGCTGTAAGGGAAAAGACCAGAATGCAAAAGAACCAAAAGGCGTGACTAGTCCGAAGCACAGGGGTATCGCTCTTCGGATTATTTCCCTTGGGATGACAAGAAACGTGTTTTCAGGGGCGAGGGACCAAAACCAGGAAAATTTTACAAGCATATATCATTAAAATTTCTTGGTTTTGGTGGTGGACGAGGACGCAAAGCGAACGTATCCTTGCAAGCGACAGCAAGGCTTATTCGCCCGGACTCTCGAAGGACGCTTTTGGAGCGAAGCGGAAGTCCGAGAAACATGTTTGAGGGCGGATTAAGTTCGTTCCCACCCTTCTTACGGTCTTTTCGCCAGCCGCCTCCGGTGGCCTTAGCCAAGGAAGGCCCTAATTATTTTGCCTTCCGTCTTAGCCGTTTGACGGGTACACCGTCAAACTCATTCGATATCAGGATGTACGACCGCCTCAAACCACTCCGTCGACACCCCTTCCTTCCGTTCCATCACAGCCACATGCTGAAAGGTGTGATGAGGTGCGGCACCATGCCAATGCTTGACGCCTTCGGGGATGGTGACACTCTTTCCAGGGAGCAGTTTCTGCGGCTTTTCACCCCAAATCTGGTAATAGCCCTCCCCTGCCGTTCCCAGAAGGATCTGGCAGGACCCATGGTGGACGTGCCAGTGTGTGCGGGCGCCGTCATAAAAAGTCACAGCGGCCGCCATAGGCCCTATGCTTGATAAGGGGGCTACGTAGCTATCCCCCGTAAAGTGGTCCACATTGCGGGCATTGTAGACGCCGACAGGAAAGGCCGCCGCCTTTTCCTCTTCCAGTGCTTTTTGTACAACAGCGACGTCCGTCGGTGCAGCAAAAGTCGTTCCCACATTCATGATAAGGGCTGCACAAAATGACAGGAGACCTGCTTTTTTCAGGAAATTCTTTCGCATTCTCACGCCTCCTCTCCGTGGATAAAGTTCATGAAGGCGGCCGGCTCTTTTTTGGGCTGGGCAAGGTTGGCCTTTTTTGCAAGCTCCATGGCTTTCAGGAGATAGGCCATATTACGGCCCAATACGTGCAGGGTCCAGACCCCTTCCTTATCCTTAAGGACTTCTTCCGCCGTCGTGCCATGGACCTGGTTCCAATAGCGGCTCGAGACAATGGGCATTTCCTGGATGGCAAAGTACTTATTCATCTCGTCAAAGGCCGCCGTGGTCCCCGCCCTGCGGGCACTGATGACGGCTGCGGCCGGTTTGAGGTAAAATGCTTTGTTGCCGTTTCCCCGTGCCTCAGAATAAAAAGCCCGGTCGAGAAACGTCTTCATATTCCCCGCAAGAGCCGCATAGTGGACGGGCGACCCAAAAAGGAAGCCGTCTGCCTCTAAGGCCTTTTTGCGGAATACATTCACGGCGTCATCAAAAACGCAGTCATTACGCTTGTCACACTGATGACAGGCGATGCAGCCACCAATGGGTTTGATGCCGATCCAAAATTCCTCCGTTTCAATTCCCTCTTCATGGAGGACATCGGCCACAAGGCCAAGGGCTGTATGGGTGCAGCCATTTTTATGGGGAGAACCGTTTACAAGTAAAACTTTCATATTGATTCATTCGCTCCTTTATTTTTTAGGAAAGGCTTCGTTTGCAGCCCGCAGGTTATTGAGGGTCCGCGGGAAACCGACATAGGGGTTGAGGACCGTGAGCACGCCGATTACTTCGTCTTCCGTAGCTCCTGCCGCAAGATAGCCCCGCACATGGGATTTAAACTGCGGTTCGTCATTGCCAAGGGTGCCGATTGCTGCGACCGTGAGCATTTCCCGTGTCTTAAGATCCAAACTTCTGCGCGTGTAAATATCGCCAAAACAAAAGGCCGACAGGTCATCCTGCAGATGTTTTTGGTTAGCTGGCGTGTTTTTGCGCATAGTCACGATGCGCTCGCCATAAGTTGCAACCTGGAAGGCAAGGCCCTTTTCAAGGCGGTCTCCATCCGTCGTTGCGGCCTGGTTTTCAAGGGGCAGTTTCACCCCTTCTTCCTTAAAGACGCGGTTTACGCGTTCCATAGCCGTCAGCACCTTAGGAAAGCCAATATAGGGCGCTAGATGGTAAATGGCCTCGCGCACGTCAAGGGGCGTCACACCATCAGTCAAGGCGCCGCGGACATTCTTTTCAAGTAAGTCTTGCGCCCCGCTTGCCGTGAGGGTTGCTAAGGTCACAAGGTGCTGTTCCCGCCGCGTGAGACGGGCCTGTTCCATAATATCTCCATAAATATAGCCCTTCATCATAGCCTCAAGTTCTGGATCGGTCTTCTCAAGACCGAGCGACTGCTCTGCCATGGCGGTTTTGTAGTTTCTCTCCGCCACATCACTGCGGCTGGACCCAGCTGCTGCAAAACCGCTCCCACCTAGGATGCCAAAAAGACCAAGGGTCATGCCAATGATTTTCCAATTCATAAAAACACCTCATTTCCATTAGGATGGCTGTCATGGTTTCCATTCGATGGCCCCACTGTATCATCCGGGAGCAACTACCTGTCAATACTTTTTTCAAAGAAAAACAATTTGCTATTTAGCGGCATTTTATATATAATAACCGAAGCTCGTCATGTGTTTCTTTTTCGGTAATTAATACCGCAAAGCATCCGATACCCCTAGAAGGAGGAAACACAATGGATAAAGAAATCAAAGAGAAACTTCATATTGAAAAAGTCGTCAACACAGGAAGACTTTACCCCATGAAAGAAGCCTGTGAGCAAACGGGCCTTGCCTATGAAACCCTAAAATTTTACTGCAACATCGGCCTTGTTCCCGGCGTCAAACGGGATGCCAGGAACCGCCGCGTCTTTAACGACAAGGACATTTCCTGGATCAAGAGCCTCACATGCCTCAAAAACTGCGACATGTCCATCGAGGAAATGAAGGAATACCTCGCCCTGTGCCTAAAAGGCCAGTCCACCATCCCAGAACGAAAAGAAATGCTCATGAAAAAACGGGCCATCCTCATCAAAAAGCATAGCGAAATCCAGGCCGCCATTGAATATATCGACCTCAAACAGGATTTTTATGATGAAGTATTGAGCGGAAAGATCGAGTATTTCAGTAATCTGGTGGGGGAGGAATAAGTGTTGCTCTGCTCATAAAACGGAGGGCTGAGTTGATGAAGACCGTGAGGAAAAACACTGTGAGTCCAGCGCCAAATTGATTTTTCGATCACACGTCCTGCAAACAAGATTGCTTGGTGGATACTCCCGCCTTGGTAAGGCGGAACGGCTTTCACCGTGTCCAAAGCAAAAGGCCGTAAAGCGAAAGATTGTAAGGTAAAAACCATAAGAAAAGCCCAAAATCGAACGTAGACAGCGGTTCGATTTTGGGCTTTTGGTTTTTATTTAGCTTTTGTGAGAAGCTGTTCTTTTGGAAATATAGGGATCACAACAGCATCTGGTACGACCTGCGTCCAATCTTTTCCTTTAGAACTTGATGCAACGCATCGCTCCGTCTTGGTAAGACGGTAAGCGCATCGCCGATCAATTTACGAGCTTCCATGTGCCTTAGAAAAAGCGATGCAAGAGATTCCGCAGGGTGGTTAAGTGAGTCGCCGAATTTTTCGTTTTCTCTTATGCTGAAAAATTCGTGCAGAAAGCTTACTCATAGGGCAACGACGATAGGAGCAGTCGGAGTTTCCTCTGCCGGAAAGGCCGTTCTTCTGATGTGAAACAGCAGAGAGCGCCCCCTTTTATCCCTTACAGCCGCACCCGTATAAATCCCTTGCGGCTGCGGAGGTAAAAGAATCGTCTTCGTGTACGACGGACCCGCTAAATAATATATTGCCACTCATATTGTGCGGAAATTTCCATAAACATTTATCAACATAGTTTCCCGGTTGTGGTGGTAGATGAGGAATGCCGTTGACGTTTCCTTGCGAGCGATTAGCGAGGCAGATTCGACCAAGTTCTGAGGCTGCTTTGGAGCGATGGCGAAAAGCCGAAGAACATGTTTGAAAGCGAATCATTTCGGATCCGTTTCCCCGTCAGGGGACGGTTTGGGTCCGGCGTAACATGTGCCAACGAGTGCCTTAAAAGACCGTAGTGTATGGCGCCAAACCGCCCTACGGGAGGGCGTCGAATTGATCTTTCGATCATACGGTCCTACTGCCTTTTCGCTCGGCAGCCTTGGCATCAAATCAGTTTGCTCTTTAGGCTGACGCCTTTACTTTTCCGAATGATCGGCCATATCTACAAACTCACAATTCAAGG
>NZ_AWUR01000011.1:0-64559 GCF_000468835.1 Acidaminococcus sp. BV3L6
GAAAAATCCCTCCCCTCTCCTATTTTACTTAAGTTTCCAAGACAAGGCCGTCACTTGATGATTTCTCGCTCACAGCATCCCAGACAAGATTCTTTTAAAGGACCAAAGGGAATTGTTCCTGTATAGCAAAAGAGCTGCTGTCTCTAAGCTGCGGATCCCCTCTGATCGGATTTTACTCACCTTGCTGTTTATTTGGCAATCTACGTATTTTCTTTATGCCCATTTTGCCTCCTGTCCAATCTTCTTGTCCCAATAAATCAAGATTGACTGCTCCATTAGACCTTTGCTGAGTGCTGGATCGTTATGGATAAATAAGCACATATGTCACCATATTTCTCTTCTAAGACGATTTTAGAAAATGATAGACACCTCTTATGAGAAAACATGCTCTAAATGCAGATTTGAGCTTATAAGCCAGATTTCCATATCTGTAGGGCCATTATAAGAAAGACAGTCAGTTCGTCTTATGAAGAAATGAACAGCAGTCTTTTAGAAAAATGAAAATAATAAACAGCTGATCATGAGAAAAGTAGGAGCAAGTGGGAGCCATAGGAAAAAGCATCCTATATAACATCAAAATAGTAGTAAAAGGTAAAATGTGAAAAAGTGCTTCTTTCGAAAAATAAAACCGCCTCTATATTTTATGTTAGAGGCGGTTTTATTGAAATATGCATATATTTAATCATAAAATAGATAAAAGCCCTTAAAACGCAAATTTAAGCGTTTTAAGGGCATGAAACCTTTGTTGGGAATTTCATGGCTTATTATCTATCGTAAACGAGCAGAAAACAATCAAAGAACACGGAAAACACCTACAACAACTCCGGTAATCTTAATATTATCCGTACCAACGATGGGTGAATAAGCGCTATTTTCCGGAACTAGACGAATCTGTTTGAGTTCACGGAAATACCGTTTTATCGTCGTTTCTTCTCCATTTAAAAGAGCAACCACGATATCCCCATTTTGGGCGTAATCTTGACGGCGAACAAAAACATAGTCCCGGTCAAGAATTCCGGCATCTTTCATACTATCGCCTTCGACGACCATCATGAAGACATCGTCCTTGGTCCCGAGAAGTTCTGTTGGAATGGGGTACATATCCTCGATATGTTCATCAGCAAGAATGGGATCGCCGGCGTGAACAGCCCCAACAAGAGGCACGCCAACTACTTCCTTCTTGCGCCAGGCTTCATCAGAAACAAGTCCATACGTACGGGGTTTATCCGTATCCCAGTTCAAGAAACCTAAACTCGCAAGCTTCTTCATATTGTTATGAACACTGGCACTGGAGGCCAGGCCAACACCCTTACCAATTTCACGGACGGATGGGGGATAGTTATTTTCAGAGATATAACTTCGAATAAATTCAAGGATCATTTCCTGACGGTCCGTAAGTCCATTAGCGTGTATCGAATTTGCTTTAGGTCTGCCCATAAGAAAGCCTCCCATACAAGGTATTTTAAAGAAATATACTATATGTAGTAGTATATCAAGAGTTCAAATAATAGTCAAACGTACGTTTAGTAAAAGAGAAGAAAATATGAATAAAATAAAGATAATAAAAGAAAAACGAACAACGGAATGCAAAAGTAAAATCATGATAGATTAAGGAAAAAGAAAATAAAGTTTACGCTAAGAGAATTCCGAGATTAAGATACGTAAAAGAAGATTGTCATTTTAGATAGGAGTGTAGCTTGCAGGAATGGTTGGCTGCAGCCACTTAAAACTGTACGCAGCTAAGGACGTGGGGAACAGAAAAAGCATTTTTTAAGCAGAAATTTTTACGTCCTATAATATATATTATGTAAAATAGTATAAAAATAAAGGCCGTAAAAAAATCCCGGAACCCTCTTTTCCTAAGCCGTTCCGGGATTGTATCCGTTCTTAAGTTGATTTCTTTTTTTGACCAAGAAGTGTAAATGACTGTACGGCTCGTTTAAATGCACTGAGCTTCAGGTCATAGTTGATGGTATCATCTGTTTGAAAGTGGATAACATAACCTTCACCTTGTGGATTAAGGAGATATGCATTGAGTAGGAAGACTTTCTTTAAGTCTTCATTATCGGTCGACTGCGAAAGACTTCCGCGAAGGTCACCGACAATGATGGGTTCATGATGAAGGATTGTAATATTGGGTGTATAGCTTGTGATTTTTTCGATGAAGTTCTTTTCTGCTTCATTGATAGTCGCCTTTGTGGCAGACCCTAATTCCTTGAAACTGTCATCGCTGAGCCTTCGGATCATCATGGAATCCGTATGGACACTGCTCAAGCTGCGTCCAAAAAGGACATTATCGGCACGCAGTGTATAAATACGCCACCCACTGGGAATTTCCATCTGGAATCCGAGGTTGGGGACGGTTAGGATATTTTCATCCGTATAATGGATCTTTTTCAGATCTAGATCCTTTGTGATTGCTTTTAAGGCTTCCTTGCCAGCTTCTTCATTGGCCTGTGTTGTACGGACCGTTACAACGCATAGATTATTTTTCTGCGTTTGGTATGCCCGTCCAATGATAAAGGGACGTCTTGTCTTTTCTGGATCTTTGGGAACACTGCGAAAATCATAGCAGCCTGCTTGCATCTCTTTTTCTAACTGAGCCGATGGGTTGTTCTTTTTTCCGTGAAGTTTATCACGCAAAAGAGCTGCCTTATCAGTTGTTTGGCCAGTGGCCTTATCATCCATGCCTACAATCGTATTATCCTGATCATCTTGGATTTTCTTAAGGAATTTCGAAAGTTCCCGTTTCTGTTCTCCTGAGTATTGTTTCATGGGAACAGAAATAAAACTGGGCAGTGTATAAAGATCCGCACTGATGAGAAAGTCTTCCCCAACCTTAAAGCGAACACCTGTTGTTGTATGATACAATTCTGTACTGCCTGGCGGAATGGTCATGGTAAAGCCACCGCTTTTGGGTGTATAGCGCTGCGGAGCGGCCGCCATGGCAGGATGCTGGATGCTGAGGCTTAGGACTGTAAAGGCTGCCGTAAAGAGTGCAGCTATCCGTTTTTTCACTTCTCTCCCCTCCCCTTTAGGCCCTGGAAAGTCGCTCAGCACAGCGCTGAGCTTCGGCGCAAACTTTTTCGTAATCAAGGGTCAGATATTCGCCGTTTTCATAAAGCAATTTTCCATCTACAAAAACATGGCTGACACTGTGGGAACTGGCGGCATTGCAAAGAAGGGAATAGCGGTCATTGCGGGGGAACCATTCCGGTTCTTTCAGATCATAAAGGACAAGATCTGCTTTGTATCCTGTTGTGACGGCACCCACTTCATCAAAGCCGATGGCTTTGGCGCCTTCTAGGGTTCCGCATTTGATTGCAGTTTTAGCGGGCACGCTCCTAGGATTATCCTCTTTGACTTTGGACAGCATGGAGGCTAGACGTACCTCTTCAAGCATATCCAGATTATTGTTGCTTGATGCCCCATCCGTTCCAAGACCGAGGACAATGCCTTTTTGGAGCATTTGGCCGATGGGGGCAATTCCGCTTGCCAGTTTAAGGTTGCTCTGCGGGTTGGAGGCAATGCGTACATGATGCTTCCTTAGGATTTCCATATCCTTGTCATCAACATGGACGCAATGGGCAGCAAGGGTTCCCAGCTCAAATAAGCCCAGTTCTTCCATCAAGGCAATGGGCGATTTGTCATATTTCTTGAGACAGTCCGCCACCTCCCCTTTTGTTTCCGCAAGATGCATGTGGATTTCGGCTCCTTTTCGGGCCGCTTCCTTTACGATGCTGCAAATATATTCCGGAGCGCAGGTATATGGCGCATGGGGGCCATACATCACATGAATCCGGTCATTTTCGACGCCGTTCCACGTATCAAATAGAGCTGAATTCTCATCAAGACGGGCTTTGCCATCGGCTGCGGAAGACCCGGTAAGGCCCCTTGATAACGCAGCACGGATTCCCGATGAAGCCACGGCACGGGCCGTGGCTTCCATAAAGAAGTACATATCGGCAAATGCCGTTGTACCTGTACGGATCATTTCCGCTATGCCAAGGAGACTGCCCCAATACACGTCATTTCCCGTGAGATGATTCTCCATGGGCCAGATTTTGTCCTGCAGCCAGTCCATAAGGACCATATCATCGGCATAACTGCGAAAAAGAGTCATAGCGATATGAGTATGGGTGTTTACTAAGCCCGGCGCAAGAAGATGGTCTCTGCCATCGATTACGAGGCTGCCTTGAACCGGCTCTTGACCGATATAGGCAATGCGTCCATCCTTTATCCCAACTTGATAGGTTTTTCCGTCATTTCGATCCAAGATCTCAGCGCCTTGGATCACGGTATCGTAAAACATCTGTTGCTTGTACCCTCTTTTCTTTAGATTTTATCAATGGGAAAACCACCCACAGCATGAGCCGCTTCCCGGCAGTGACAAGATGCCAAGGTCTGTTCTTCCTCTGTTAGGAAGGCATGGATGATGCGAGCAATGGTTTTGGCATTTTCATCCATCATGGCAACAACTTCCTCATGAGATAGGGCCGTCCAAGAAAGACCGGATCCCATATTGGTCACTAGGCTGCAATTGGCATAGCAAATCTCTGCTTCCCTTGCAAGGACGGCTTCCGGCATTTGGGTCATCCCTGCTATATCACCGCCCATAAGTCCATACATCCGAACCTCGGCAGCAGTTTCATAGCGTGGCCCTTCTGTAGCTACATAGCAGCCAGCTTTACTGTGTCGTACGCCAAGTCTTGTGAGGATGCCGTTGAGCCGCTCCCGCAGGACTGGACAATAGGGAAAGCTGAAGTCAACATGGCAGACCGGCATGACACCGCCATCAAAAAAAGTATGCTCGCGCGATTTTGTAAAATCAAGGATTTGACTCGTATTGACAAACGTCCCAGGAATCAAGCCGCGATTCAGGGAGCCTACAGCGGTAAAAGATAAGATTTCCGTTACACCCAACTTCTTCAACGCATAGATATTGGCACGATATGGAATGCGATGCGGCGGCAGACTGTGCCCCTTGCCATGACGAGCAATGAAGTAAACAGATGTATCATCGATCTTGCCTGCAAATCCTTCCGCCGTACCAAATGGGGTTTCTACCGTAATGGGGGACAGCGTTCCAAATATGGAGGTATCTTCGACACCTGTACCCCCAATGATTCCAATTTTGCGCATAACGTTCACCTCTGCTGATTCAAACTTTTAATGATAGAGAGAAGTTCCGGTAAAGATGCAATCGTATAGTTCGGTTTTATTTCTTGCTGGAAACGTATGGGGTCAAAGCTGGACCACCCGACCTTGACTGAAGCACGGCATCCAGCTCGCATTCCGCTCACTAGATCATAAGGACTGTCACCGACACAAAGGCATTCCTCACCGGAAAGTCCTAGCTTTTTTAGGGCAAGAAGGCTGGGTTCTGGATCAGGCTTATGAAGGGCTGTATCCCGTACGCCAATCACACCTTCTATATAGGGAGAAAGCCCCAGACAGCGTAGTCCCCGTTCACAAGTCTCATTGGTCTTGCTTGTCACAATGATGGAATGGATCCCCTTTTCCTTTAGGCGCTGACAGCCAGCCAAAACAGAAGGAAAGGGACGGATCGTTTCATCATGAACAGAAAGCTGATACGTCCGATAAAAAGTCAGCAGCTCGTCGAGATGGGCTTCATCCCCACCACTCAGCTGCAGCATGGCCTGAGGCATAGGAAGACCAAACGTCGTCAAGATTTTCTCATCAGGCGGGACCTTTCCATAAAAATGAGAAAAGGTTTGATGGAAACAATGAAGGATGAGGGGTGTTGTATTGGCAAGGGTTCCATCAAAATCAAATAAGATTCCTGAAATGGTCATGAATGGCTCCTTTTGTGTGTCGCTTACGTTTCATCTGATAACAACTCATTTTACCATAATTTACCGTTGAAATAAAATGCGAACGTCCCAAAGGGTGTGAAAAGTCAGGGACATCTTTGCGTCAAATTCGGAGAAAAACCCCTCTGTCAGCAGACGGAGGGGTTTTTCTTATAAAAGATGAAGCAACGCAGCTGCAAGGACCGATCGTTCAAAGAGGGAACTGACCAGGGCTTTTTCTTCATCCGTATGGGCACCGCTACCAATGACACCCATTCCACAAAGCGTCGGTATCCCCAGGCTTGCGGCAAGGCCCGCATCGGATAAGCCGCCTACTTGAATGCCCTTAATTGGACTCATGGAATAAAAGGCGGCCGCTTCCTGAAGCTTCACAATCAGGCCTTTTCCCCCTTCTTTTAGGTCCATGGCAGGAATCAGATGGGTCAAATCAAGATCCGCCCACGTATCGGGAACGGTCTGGCTTGCCGTGGCCTCCTTTAGGTTTTCCTTGATTTCCTGGGCTAGGCTTTCCGTGCGGTAGCGGACCCCAATACGCAGCGTACATTCCCCAGGAATCGTATTTTCACCAATACCGCCATCGATGGCTCCGCAATTGATCAATTTTCCTCGGGAGATATCATTTTTGCTTTCCAGATAAATGATCTTATGAGCGGCTTCCAAGATAGCGGAACGTCCTTTTTCAGGGCTCGTACCGGAGTGGGCTGCACATCCATGTACATGGATGGATACAGGACCGCCGCCATAGCGTGAGAGAACGACCTGTCCGTTTTCGGCGCAAGGTTCAAAGTTTAAAAAGGCTTTTGCCCCTGTAATTTCCCTGCGCAGCACGGCTTTTGCATTGGAGTGCATATGAAGGGTTTCCTCATCCGTTACAAAAACAAATTTAATTGGAGGCGTGACGAGCGACAGTGCGCTAAGGGCTTTAACCGCATAGAGACTTACGACAAGCCCGCCCTTCATATCTAGGACACCAGGCCCGTGAGCATACCCCTCTTCGTCAATGAAAAAAGGGCAGGTCGACGCTTTTCCTTCCGGAAAAACGGTATCCATATGGCCGGAGAGGATGATGGGACCCTCCCCTTCCTCTTTTCCCCGTTCCGCTATAAGAAGGTCCGGGGCGCCCGAGACTTTTTGGAGCCGTATGGTAAATCCCATGGCGGCCAATTCTCCTGCAAGAAGGCTTCTTACCGATTCAACCCCAGTTGGCTGTTTGGGCCCGCTTTCTGTTTCTACAAGGGTTTTCCACAGCGATAGCATTTCTTTTTCATGTCCATATAGGTAGTGTGTCAGTTTTTCATTGTCTTCCATTGGCAAAGATTCCTCCTTACAATAGTGTGACGACAAATCCAGCAAGCAGGACAGATGTGATGGTAACGGTGACAAAACCAGCTACAAGCATCTTTGGGAGAAGGTAGTGCAGCAAGGCTGCACGTTCCTCCTCATTTCTTCCCATGGCAGCGGATACTTCCTGAGAGACAAGCATCGTTGTAGGAAAACCAAAGGTGCAAGTCACGCCAAGACTCACGCAAAGGGGAAAAGGCAGGGAAAAAAGCCTATTTGTCACAAGCCCCGCCGTAAAAAGCCCCAATATACCCAATAAGGCCGTAGCTGCAAGCGGCGGAAGGACGGAGAGCACTTCCTGCGGGGTTGTCCGGCTCAAAGAAGAAAAGATCACGATGGTAACGAAAAAAAGGATGATGCCGCTTGACTGTGTTTTTTGAAGGATGCCTTTTTCCAAGAATCCCAGTGCGTAAAAAAGGGTCCCAAGAAGAAGACACATGACAAGGTAATGAACCGCCCCACCCGTGAATCTTGAAGCATAATAAGCAATGGAAGCAACAAAAGATAATTTTGCAAGGTGTACGGAAGGACGATCAAAAAGACTGGGAAGGCGGAGCGGCTTTTTGACCTTATTTTCTTCCCCTTCCGACGCATAGCGTTTTACGAAATCCACGTCGTCCCTGAGATTTTTGGCCAAATGGCGCAGCATCAGGGAAGCAATAGGAATCCCGAAGAATTTTTGTGTCACGAGAAGGACAAGACAGAAGGTTCCTACTGTCTCGATTCCTTTTTCCTGTACCGCGTCAAGGATAATGAGCATGGCCGCGTTCCCGCCGGCAAAAATGGGAGACCCTGCGATGGCAAGGGCTCCATCCATGAAAAATGGACCTAAATAGATGATAAAAATAACGGCCATCGTAACAGAAATCACACTGACTGCTGCCACCTTCCACTGACGGCGAAGTTCAGCAAAATCAATGGTGGTGCCCAAGGAGACAAGAAGCATTCCCACGGTCAGCATTCCGATTCCTGGAATATGGGCAAGTTGAATGATATCCTTGGGTAAGAGATTGAACCAAAAACCGATGGTTAGGATTACGGAAATCCCAAGAACCGTTGATAGAACAGCATTTGAACGCAGGGCGATGATTTCGCTCAAGGCGTAAAGAAAAAATAAAATCGTTATGGCAAGGATACCAGGCATAATCACACCTCACAAATAACTTGACAGATTCTTTCGGTGGCCTTTTTCCGGTAAAGAAAAATGGTCAAAAGCGTAATGAGAGTCAAACAAAGGGCTGACCCCAGCATACTGATGATAGGAAAAGAGCAGGTACCGCAATCGATGGGCATCAGCAGGCCTGTGGACACCATAATAACCAACGAAGATGCTGATCATCACTCTAGTTGATATAATGGCTCCAGCTATGATCAGTCGATTGACAAACATGAAGAGATAAGGGGTTGTTACAGAGGTTCCGAAAGCAAGATTGATAAATAGACCGTGAACGGCAAGAGTCCTATCGTCGCGGCACTGTGGGTAAAGGATGGCTGCAAACGTAATCCGTCCGGGTACCATAATAAGCTCCATCATATCGAAGGCGCAAAGAAAAGAGCTTCCTCGTCTGTTCTATTTCAATACGGATAATAGGCAGAATGAGTGCTGCCAATGAAAGCAATCTTTTTCGTCATTATCCGGTTCCCCCTTTTCTTCTCTGCTGCTAGACTGCGCAAGGAAAATGTAAATCTTACCTTACACCTCTTTATCGCGCTGTGTCAATAAAGAAGAGAAAAATAGAAAAAACACCCTTCCCGTCTGTTTCATTTGATACGGTAAAGGGTGTTCATTGTTTAGGATTTATTCTTATCCTTTTCTTTGGAAAGGATAATCTGCTTGGGTCCGTGTTCGGAACTTTCCGGAACCAGTACATCATTGAAACTGATTCCCCTCGTATGAAGCGTATGGCTCCATACATGTTCATGACGGTGAAGGAATCCCAGCACCGTAATGGGTATCCAGCTATAAACAAAGATCGGATAAAAGATGGTATAGAACCAAGATTTAGGTGCTGCGTGGATTTTTAGAAGGATTACGGCAGGAATGACGTACTGACCAATCCCAATGACCTGCCAGATTTCATAAGGCAGGATGGCATAGAGCACGTTCGTGTAAAATGGAACATAGGTGTAGATTGTACTGGCAATGACAAACAGCGTTGAAAGAAGGAGGAAATAAGGCTGAAAAAGATCGATGACACCGTCAAGGATGATGATATCCCGTTTTTTGATGCCTTCCTTCAGGAGCTTTGGAATATACCGTTCCCCCACATCAAAGTGGCCTTGTACCCACCTTTTTCTCTGGTTCCAAGACTGTTTAAAGGTCAGGGCCTTTTCATCATAGACAATCGCATTGTCACACCAAGTCGTTGGAATGCCTTCCAAGAGGGATTTCATGGTAAATTCCATATCTTCCGTCAAGCAGGTTGCTTCCCATCCGTACTTCTTAAGGATATCCACGGCAATGCACATCCCTGTTCCGCCAAGAATGCTGGAAAGGCCAATATTGTATTTGGCTCTGGACCAAACTGCATTGGTGATCCAGAAGGAAATGGCAAAGACACCGCTTACCCACGTATCATTAGGGTTCTTGGAATCAAGATACCCCTGGATGAGGCGTTCCCCTTTTTGATAGCGGGAATTCATTTCCATGAGAAAGTCAGGATGGACAAGGTTATCGGCATCAAAAATAACAACCGCGTCAAATTGACGATTCATTTCAAAAAGCCGCTTGAACATCCATTCAAGGGCAAAGCCCTTCCCCTTTTCCGTATCATTAAAGCGCTCATGAACGCTGGCTCCGGCCTTGCGTGCGACGTCCGCAGTATGGTCCGTACAATTGTCGGCTACGACAAAAATCTCGTACATGGAATCGGGATAGCGAAGCATGCGAAGATTTTCCACTAGTTCGCCAATCACTCGTTCTTCATTATGAGCTGCTGCAATGACAGCAAAGGTTGTCTTCGGCGTTGTAATTTTCTTTTCTTTTTTTCCAGGCAGGATTCCGAATAAAGACAGGACAAAATAGTAAATGGTAAAAAATACAATCATGACCTGAAGCGGAATCATGATGATGTCAAAGTAACTCGTCATGAAGGACTCCTACTTACTCCCCTGCTTTTTTCCCCGTAACCTTAACATAAATGGCGTTGAGGACCCCGCAAATCGTGTAGGTAAACATGATGATAAAAGGCCAAGCATGGAAATTGGTTACAAGCATATAAAGACCAATGGCAAAAGACAAGATGACAGGAACCTTGAAAAGAGGATTGCCGTGTCCCTTGAAATCAGGGTAACGAACTTCACTGTACATCAATTTTGCCACTAACAGCGTCAGGATGGCTGTCCCCATCGGCCCAAATTGATAACCAGAAAGCACATAGGTCACAAGGACGCAGGCACCAGCCGGCGCCGGCATCCCTTCAAAATACCCAGAAACAACGCTCGTGTTGACATTGAAACGAGCCAGGCGCAGTCCCGCGCCAAAAGTGAAGAGGGACGATATGATCTGTCCCCAAAGACCCAGATCCGTAAGACCATAAGTATAAATCAAGACAGCCGGAGCCATTCCGAAAGAACAAACATCGCAAATGGAATCCATTTCCTTTCCGAATTCCCCACTGACGCCAAGAAGACGTGCAGCCCGTCCATCGCAGGAATCTGCAAGGACGGCTAAAATAATGAAGATGGCAGCCCTTGAAAATTCACCATCCATGGAAAGATAGATGGATAAAACCCCAAGGACCATGCTGAGACCACTGATGCTGTTTGGAACCATGCGTCTATAATTCATTGTACTTGCTGCCTCCCCATAATTGTTATGCCGCCTTTGACTTTATCTCCCTTTTTGACAAGGATTTCTACGTCGCGAGGAACGATAAGCTCCGTGCTGGAGCCAAATTTAATCATTCCGTACGTTTCCCCTTGCAGAAGCTGCTTACCAAGCGATGTCCAAGAGACAATGCGCCGAGCAAGGATACCCGCAATCTGGACGACGAGAACACGGCTTTGTTCGTTTTCAAGTCCAATGGCCATGCGTTCATTGACGATGGGCGCAGATCCCTTGAAAGCGGGCTCAAAGCCGCCGCATGTATAGCGCAGATATTTAACATAGCCCTTCATAGGTGCGCGATTAGTATGGACATTGAAAACGGATAAGAAGATGGTTACCTTCTTTGCTTCCTCATGAAGAAATTCGTCATCAAAGAATTCCTCGACAGCCATGACAGTCCCATCAGCCGGGGAATACAAGACATGGGGATCATCCGGCAGGGGGCGGTCCGGTTCCCGAAAGAAATAGGCAAAGTATATGGTCAGGATGAGCGGAATCCCAGCAAATGCCGGATCAGCCAAAAAGCCGACAAGGATGGTCGCTGCAAGACCTGTAAAAATGAACGGATAGCCGTCCTTTATGATTGTATATCGGGTCACGCCCTCACCTCCACTATTTGGTTATTATAATACAATTCAACACCCTTTGTCTATTTATGGGTTCTTTTTTCCTTCTGGACAGCAAGGACAAAACGCGGCAGGGCCATCATACGACCGATTCGGCTCGGTTCCTTATAAAGACGATAGAGCCATTCCAGGGAAGCTTTCTGCATCCAGTGAGGGGCCCGCGTCGTCTTACCGGCAAGTACATCAAAGGATCCTCCCAGTCCAATCCGGATAAGGGGCCGCAGCTGTTTTGCGTGATCACGCAGCCAGTACTCCTGCTTGGGCGCGCCAAGAGCTGCAAATAAGATCTGGGCCCCAGAAGCATTGATTTCGTCAATGATTTCCTCTATATCTGTTTCTGAAAAATACCCATTCCGCGTGCCAACGATGGAAACGCCGGGAGCCAACATCTCAGCTTTGGCTTTTGCAGCTTCTGCGATACCAGGAGCGGCTCCAAAAAAGTAGAGTTTGATTCCTTCCTCAGCTGATTTTTTGATCAGTTCCACGAATAAATCAAAACCAGCCACCCGTTCAGGGACTTCATATCCTAAGGTGCGGCCAGCCCAGACCGTTCCCGCCCCATCTGCAAGAACCAAATCGGCCTGTTGAAGGAGCGTACCATAGCGTTTGTCGTTCCGTGCCATCATGATGATTTCAGCGTTAGCCGTGACCACCTGTGTGGGCATCTTCTTTGCAATCCGATCCATGAGGAAGGAGACTGCTTCTTCCATGGAAAAAGGCGTAACAGGAACGCCAAGGATATTAATGGCCTTTTTCATGAGCATACCCTGCTCCTTTCCATAAGTTAGATGGCTCTTGCTTCAGATGGCACTTCTGTGAAATTGATACCAGGATTCCGCTCCAAGAGCCAGTTAAGATTCCATTCATTGGAAACAAGAACGACGGGACGGCCAAGTTTATCATAGACAAGCATCCCATTATCAAGGCCCTTCATATTACGAATGGCCTCGGCATCATCAGCATAGACCCAGCGAGCCACACTGTAGGGCAGGCGATCCATGAGAAGTTGGGCGCTGTATTCATTCTTAAGGCGATAATCCAGAACTTCTAACTGGAGGACACCGACTACTCCTACAACAAAGCTTTCCATGCCAATATTCTTTTGACGGAACACCTGGATGGCCCCTTCCTGTGCCAGTTGAACAATACCCTTTTCAAACTGTTTGCGTTTGAGGGAATCCTTAGGCTGGACCTTTGCAAAAATTTCAGGCGGAAAAATAGGAAAATCCTCGAATTGGATCTTATTCTTTTCACTTGTAAGGGTATCCCCAATGGTAAAGATGCCAGGATCGAAGACGCCAATGATATCACCAGGATAGGCTGTTTCTACGGTTGTCCGTTCCTGTGCCATGAATTGCTGGGGCTGGGAAAGCTTAACTGGATGATTGCCTTGGAGATGCCAGACGGTCATGCCCTTCTCAAATTTGCCGGAGCAAATGCGCATAAAACTGATACGGTCGCGATGGGCCGGATTCATGTTGGCCTGGATTTTAAAAATGAAGGCGCTAAAATTCTCATCGTCAGGCATGACGACACCGCCATCCTTTAATTTGCGAGGCTGCGGCGCGGGGGACAGTTCCAGAAATTTTTCAAGGAAAGGCCGGACACCGAAGTTTGTCATGGCAGACCCGAAGAACATCGGCGTCAGTTCCCCATCCAGGACCTTTTGGAGGTCAAATTCATCACCGGCTAGGTCAAGAAGCTCAATGTCATCGAGCAGTGTCTGATAATTGGCCTCGCCGATGGCTTCCTTGATGGCAGGATCGTTTAAATCCCCCGTCGTTGATTTAAGGATCTTGCTGCCATGGCTGTTATCATTGTCAAAGAGTTCCACCTGTTTTTTGATTCGGTCGTAGACCCCGATATAGTGCCCATCAACCCCAATTGGCCAATTGATAGGGAAAGCATTAATATGAAGGATCTTTTCGATTTCGTCCATAAGATCCATAGGGGCCCGGCCATAGCGGTCCAATTTATTGACAAAGGTAAAGATCGGCAGTTTTCTTCGGTGGCAGACCCAAAAGAGTTTTTTCGTCTGTGGTTCCACGCCCTTGGCCGCATCAATCAGCATGACCGCGGAATCGGCAGCAATCAAGGTTCGATAAGTATCTTCACTGAAATCTTGATGGCCCGGTGTATCAAGGATATTAACGCGGTACCCATCATAATCAAATTGGAGCACGCTGCTTGTAACAGAAATCCCTCTCTGTTTTTCAATTTCCATCCAGTCAGAAACGGCGTGACGATTTGTTTTGCGGCTCTTGACCGATCCGGCAAGATGGATGGCGCCCCCATAAAGAAGCAGTTTTTCGGTCAAGGTCGTTTTACCAGCATCCGGATGGGAAATGATGGCAAAAGTCCGCCTTTTATTGATTTTATCCTGTAATTCACTCATCGATGAAACTCCTCCTAAAGCCCGGTTAAGGTCAATTCCGTATGCTATGTTCATACCCTGAAAGAGGCATGAAAAAACGCCACAAAGTTTCGAACTTTATGGCGTCAAATCACAAATTGGTCGGAGCGGCGAGATTCGAACTCACGACCTCTTCCACCCCAAGGAAGCGCGCTACCAAACTGCGCCACGCCCCGACAACAGTAATAATTTTACTCGATATTCTCCATAAAGTCAACCCTTATTTTTGAAATCACGAAAATAAAGGAGGCTTCATCAGAATCTTTCCGCTTCTTCTGCTAGAGAAACAACGGCTCCTTCCGTGTCTAGGCTGACCTGATGAAGGGTGCACGCAATGCCAAGCTTGCGGAAGGGTGCTGCTAGAGCCTCTGCAATGCGGGAGCGATCCTTTTCCTCCGGTACATAGGCCATAAGGGTCGAACCCGATCCTGAGATGACGGCATTGTACGCACCGGCATCGCGAGCCCCTTTGAGGGCTTCTGACGCCCCCGGGATCAGGGGAAGCCGATACGGCGTATGAAGCTTATCTTCCAGCGCTTCCGGAAGGTTTTCAAAGTGTCCTGTAATGAGTGAGCCGACGAGCATAGCTGCGCGGCTTGCAGAATACACCGCATCCTTATGAGGAATCTCTTTCGGCAGAACCTTCCTTGCCTCTTCCGTGGATACATGAAGGGCTGGGACCAAGACAATCATGCCCAGAGGACAGGCCGGCAGAAAACGCAAGCTTTTGACCTTGTCATCGGCCATGATATTGATGGTGATCCCACCGAGGATGGCAGGTGCTACATTATCTGGATGCCCTTCAATGAGGGTTGCTTCCGTAACCAGTTCCTTTTTGGTCAGCGGTGATCCCAGCATGGCATTAGCTGCCATAAGACCAGCCACTACAGCCGTCGAACTGCTTCCGAGCCCCCTTGATACAGGTACGTGTATGACGCTTGTGACGCGGATTCCCGTTTCCTTTCCCTGATATTTCTCCCATAATGCATAAAAGGAAGAGACCGCCAGATTATGGCGGCCCAAAGGAAGGATTTCGGCACCTTCCCCTACCCCTGAGACTTCGATTCCCTGCGGAATCCGTTCAAAAGTAAATACATTATAGAGGGAACAGGCAAGTCCTAAGCAGTCAAATCCAGGTCCGCAGTTGGCGGAAGTTGCAGGGACTCGGACCGTGACTTTTTGAACGTCCATACTTTCCACTCCTTTGCTGACTTAACAGATGGATTGGTCATCTTCAACGCGAAGTACGTTGCTGATGCGATTGACGACTTTCGTTACTGCCAATTCCTTTGTGGCTTCTTCCAGGTCATAAACGGAAACAGGATGAGTAATTACAACAATTTCTGCTAAATCACCTAATTTACGAGTCTGCAGGACATTGAAGAGACTGACCTCGTGTTTGCCAAAGACACTGGCAATCTGTGCCAATACACCAGGCGCTTCGTCGACGAGAAGGCGCACGTAAAACTGGGAGAAAACTTCCTCCTTAAGCGCCAGGGCTTTCTCTTCATAGCAGGTACAGCCAACCCTGCCATTGCATCCTTCACGGATGTTACGGGCACATTCAATGATATCTCCGCACACCGCACTGGCCGTCGGAAAACGGCCGGCACCGCGGCCATAAAACATGGCCTCACCAATGGGCTGACCTTCGATATAGACGGCATTAAAGACATCATCCACCGACGCAAGCGGGTGATTCTTACGAAGCATCGTTGGATGGACCCCCACAGAAATCTTCCCATTTTTCAACTGCTTGGCGATTCCCAAGAGTTTGATGGTGTAGCCCAGTTCCTCTGCATAGACGATATCACGAAGGGAGATCTTTTCAATACCTTCAATTTCGACTTCATCCAAATGGACCCGTGTATTGAAGGCAATGGAAGAAAGGATGGCAATTTTTCGCGCTGCATCAAAGCCACCGATATCAGCGGTTGGATCCGACTCGGCATAACCTTTTTCCTGTGCCTGTTTGAGCACTTCTGTAAAATCCATATGCTCTTCAGTCATCCGGGTCAGCATGTAGTTCGTCGTCCCATTGATAATTCCCATAATGAGGGAAATCCGGTTGCTTGCCAAGGATTCTTTCAGCGGTCGAATAATGGGGATTCCCCCAGCCACCGATGCCTCAAAAAGAAAATCGACATGGTGGGCTGCTGCCAACTCAAAGAGTTCTTTCCCGTGAACAGCCACAACATCCTTATTGGCCGTAACAACGTTCTTACCGGCCAATAAGGCTTTTTTCATGTACTCAAGGGCAGGATGCTCCCTGCCAATCAGTTCAACAACAATATCAATATCAGGGTCACCGGTGATTTCTTCGATATCCGTGACAACTGGCAGGGACGGATCCAAAGCATGCACCTTTTCCGGATGCCTTGCCAACACCTTTTTGATACGGATAGGTGTCCCCACCCGTTCCGTAATGAGCGCTTCATGATCTTTTAGGACAAGAATCACGCCTCCACCGACGGTTCCTGTGCCCAAAAGCCCAATATTGATTTCTTTTTTCAAAATAAGGACCCCTTTAATCGACCTGACCAAGCACGTCCAGCCGTTTTACTCCTTCGATGAGGCGAACCTTATCCAAAAGGGCCTCCATATCGATGGTGAGGAATTTTGTTTCCACGGAAATGGTTGTGTTGGCAACACCCTGCAGGGGAACACCTTGGTTGATCGTGATAACACTTCCCCCATCAGCGGCAATTGTGTTGAGAACGCTAGAAAGAACACCTGGTTTGTGTTCCAGGAGCAGGGAAATAGTGATGACCTTTTCACGACTTGCATCATAGAAGGGAAAGACGTAATCCTTGTATTTGTAGTATGCACTACGGCTTAGCCCAACCTTTGCAACAGCTTCATTGACAGTCTTAAGTTTACCGCGTTTGAGGATTTCCTTGACCATAATGGTTTTTTTGATGGCTTCAGGTAGGATTTCCTCTCTGACTAAATAGAACTCTGATTTTTTTTCGTTTGTCATGTTGCATCTATCCTTTTCCAAAGAATGTTTATCCTTTCTAGAAGGACATTATATCATAATTCAATAATTAGTTCCACTCTTTCTTCCCCGATCGTGACATAAGATCATGGGCCGCAAGAGTGATTTCCTTATGATGGTACAGAACTTCATAAAGTTGATCGATAATAGGCATTTCGACACCAAGTCTGTGAGAAAGGGCATAAACGGTCTTTGTCGTACTCATGCCTTCAATGACCATATGGGTCCCTTGCTCTATGTCCTTGGCAGCTTTTCCTTGGGCAAGCAAGGTGCCTGCCGTATGGTTGCGGCTCAAAGGACTTGTGCAGGTCGCGACAAGATCTCCGATTCCACTTAGCCCGGCAAAAGTTTCCTGATGGGCTCCCAATTTAAGCCCAAGTCTTGTCATTTCTGCAAGGGCTCGGGTAATGAGAGCTGCCTGACTGTTTTCACCAAGCCCCAGACCCGAAATCATCCCTGTCACAAGGGCATAGCAGTTTTTCAGGGCACCGCATAACTGAACGCCAAGGATATCGTCTGAAATATAGGGCCGAAAATATCCATTGAGGAACAGATCCTGCAGGATTTTTGCTGCCTTTGGATCTTTTGAGGCGATGACGGAAGCACTTGGCTGCTTTTGGGCAAGTTCCATAGCAAGATTGGGGCCGCTTAATGCTGCGATGGCCTGTGCCTCAGGAAAATAGCGTTCCAACACATCCGACATCAGCTTTCCCGTATCCCGAGAGAATCCTTTTGTACAGGTAAGAAGGATCTTTCCTTTCCCTTTCGTAACCCTGGAAAGGTCACTGCATACAGTCCCCATCCCCTTTGATGGGACAACAAAGACAAGGACCTCCGCTGTTCCCACCCATTGAAAATCATGGGTTACATGAATGGATGGTGAAAGCGTAAGGTCTGGCAGATAATCGTTATTGATCCGCGTCTGTTCAATGAGCGCGGCTTTTTCTGGATTCCGAGCCCAAAGCACGACGTCATGGCCATTATCAGCAAGGATTTTCGAAAGGACGGTTCCCCAGCTTCCTGCACCAATTACAGCGATGGACATGGTTTCCTCCTTATTTTTTATCTTTCACGGACAGATGACCTTCCCGAATTTTGTTTTCCGTGCCGTGAAAGAGTCGGACCATATTTTCATAATGGCGGACAATGACAACAGCAGCGATGATTGCCGTAAAAATAACAAGAGGAAGATCGTAGCCTAAATAATAGGCGCCAAGAGGTGCGCAAAAGGCAGCCACAATGGAACCCAACGAGACATAGCGTGTGACAAAGACGATGGCAAGCCATACGGTGAGGGCAAAAACAGAAACATCAGGCATGAAATAAAGCAGGACACCAAGCCCCGTAGCAACGCCTCGTCCGCCTTTAAAATGGAGGAAACAGGAAAAACTGTGCCCCAAGATGGAGGTAGCTGCACAAGCAAGCTGCGGCCAAAGGTCAGTGGACACAAAACGGCTAACCAACAAAAGAGCCACAACGCCCTTGCCCAGATCCCCCAATAGGACCAGGGAAGCCATGCGCGCACCGACCGTTCGAAAGACGTTCGTCGTCCCAATATTATGGCTTCCGTACTGCCTAATATCAATGCCGCAGATGGCTTTTACAAATACGAGGCCACAAGGAATGGACCCCATGAAATACCCGATAAGAGCTCCTAACAATACACTCATTCCAATGCGCCTTCCTTATGGGTCAGTTATCTTCATTCTTACCGCGTACAATGAGATTGATGGGCGTTCCTTGGAATCCAAAGGCTTCCCTCAGCTTATTTTCAAGGTAACGCTGGTAGGAAAAGTGCATGATTTCCGGTTCATTGCAGAAAATCACGAAGGTCGGCGGTTTGACCTTGACCTGGGTTGCATAAAGAATTTTCAGGTGCTTGCCCTTTTCCATGGGCGGTTGGTTCATAGCCACGGCATCGGTCACAACCTGATTGAGGACGGATGTTGAAATCCGCATGGCATTAGCTTCGGCCGCATCTTTGATAAGATCGGGCAGGCGGCTGATGCGCTGCTGCGTCAGGGCCGAAACATAAACGACATTGGCATAAGGCATGAAGATGAGTTCTTTTCGAATAGTTTCCGTATAATGAACAGTTGACATCTCATCCTTTTGATACAGATCCCACTTATTGACAACAAGGACAATACCCTTGCCTGCCTCGTGGGCATAGCCTGCAATCTTTTTATCCTGTTCGGTAACGCCATCAACGGCATCGAGGACCATGAGGACAACATCGGAACGGTCCACTGCACGTAGGGTACGGATAATGCTGTACTTTTCAATCGGTTCATCGATTTTCCCTTTGCGGCGCATCCCTGCCGTATCGATGAAGAGGTAAGTCTGACCATCCTTCATGACAGGAACGTCAATGGCATCACGGGTTGTCCCTGCCACATCGCTGACGATGGAGCGGGTCTGCCCAATGATGTCATTGAAGATGGAGGATTTGCCCACATTCGGTCGTCCAATGATTGCAACCTTGATGACGTCATCATGATCATCATCATCGGATTCATCCTCATCAGGAAAGTGGGATACAACGGCATCAAGCAGGTCGCCGAGGTTAAGTCGGTTGGACGCCGAAATCATATAGGGTTCTCCAATGCCCAGGTTATAGAATTCATAGGCTTCCAGTTCCTGGGTCGGCGTATCGGCTTTATTAACAGCAAGGACGACCGGTTTTTGGGCCATACGGATCAGTTTGGCCACTTCTTGGTCTTCTGTCGTAACCCCTGTACGGGCGTCACAGACAAAGAGGATGACATCGGCTTCCTTGATGGCAATCTTAGCCTGCTCCCGGATGGAAACGGCAATGGAGTCGGTATTGGCAATTTCAATCCCGCCCGTATCGACCATCATGAAGCGGCGGTCTAGCCATTCTGCTTCGGCATAAAGCCGGTCCCGCGTGACACCCGGCGTATCTTCCACAATGGAGATGCGGCTGTCCGCAAAAATATTGAATAAAGTTGACTTGCCGACATTCGGTCTGCCGACAATGGCAACAATGGGTTTACTCATATAGGATTCCTCTTTCAATCATTCTGGTCATACTTCCGGAGCCATGAAACAGCTTGGGCCGTCTCGCCGGTTAGATAATATCGCGCCTCGTGAAGATCCCTGAAGGTTCTGCAGCCAAGAAGGGTATAAAAGTCAAGAACCTTGTTCAGCAACCGCTGCAGAAAATGAATGGTTTCCTCAGTTCCTTCCTGCTGAATCTTTTGCAGCAGATTACCTGCCATGGCAACCGCTGAAGCCCCAAGGACCTGGGCCTTGACCACATCAAGGGCGCTCCTGATGCCTCCTGAGGCAATGACCCCATTTCCCCAACCAACCGTCTGTACGACGGATAGCAGGGACAGGACCGTGGGGATGCCCCATTCCGAGAGCTCTTCATTGCCTTCTGGGTAACGCTGATGCTCGATGGCAGGGAAATTGGTTCCCCCTGCCCCACCAATATCAAGGAGTGTTACGCCAACATCAAGGAGGTCCTGGGCCTCTTTTTTGGCCATGCCGCAGCCTGTTTCCTTGACAATAACAGGGACCCCAACACCTTGTACCATAGCTTCTATATGAGATAGGCAGTTCGAAAAGTCCCGATCCCCTTCTTCCATCGCAAGTTCCTGGGCAGGATTCAAATGAATCTGAAGGGCGTCGGCAGAAATCATGTCAATAGCGGCCTTTGCCTGCTCTACAGAGGCAAAAGCACTTAAATTAGCAAAGATGAGCCCCTTGGGATTGCACTTTCGGACAATCGTATAGCTATCTCGATGAAGCCCCGTTCGCACCGTACCAAATTGGGAACCAACGGCCATGGCTGAACCCGTTTCGCGGGCGACAATGGCCAGTGATTCATTGATTTTTGCGACCGCGTCTGCCCCGCCTGTGATGGCATTGATGATAATCGGATGGGCCAGAGCGGGCAGGCCTGGCAGTAAGCAAGTCAGGTCCACCTCATTACGGCAGATGCCTGACAGGCAATGATGAAGCAAATGAACGTCAGAAAAGCCGGAAGCGCAAGGCCCATCCCCGACACAAAGTGCGTATCGGATATGATCGAGCTTACGACTTTCCCGGCTTTTCATTGGAGACTCCTTTAATTAGTTGGCTTCGTTTTCTACCTCAGCGAGTTTTTCACCCAGATCCTGGGAGAGAGCGCCTTTTTTGCCTAGGTACTGGCTCATTTCAGCCTTTTCAGCATCTTCCTTTGCTTTGGTGATGCTGAGGGCAATCTTCTTATGTTCCGTGTCAACACGCAGAACCTTGACCTTGACTTCCTGACCAACTTCCAGAACATCTTCCGGTTTTTCGATACGCTGTTCGGAAATTTCGGAGATGTGGATCATGCCTTCGTTCTTATCATTCAATTTGACAATCGCACCGAAGGGAAGGAAGCGAAGAACCGTACCGGTAACAATGTCACCGACATGGATGTTCTTTGCAGCAGCCTGCCAAGGATCTTCCTGAAGCGCTTTAACAGAAAGGCTAATACGGCCTTTTTCAGCGTCGAGGCCTTTGATGTAGACTTCAACTTTGTCACCGACTTTGTAGAGATCGGCCGGTTTGACGCTACGATCCCAGGAAATTTCAGAGATATGAACAAGGCCCTGAACAAAAGGTGCAATTTCAACGAACATCCCGAAATCGACGATGCTCCGAATCGTCCCTTCAACAGTTTCACCTTCATGGAAGGTTTCAAAAGCCTTATCCATGGCTTCCTTGCGTTCTTCTTCACGGCGAGCGCGTTCTTCCTTATAGGCAGCGTTTCTGGCAGCACGTTCTTCTCTCAGGACATTTCTGCGGGAGAAGACAAGACGTTTCTTTTCAGGGTTGATTTCAAGAAGGGAAACTTCAAGTTCCTTACCTTCATATTCCTTGACATCATCCACATGTCTAAGATCAAGGTGAGAAGCAGGGATGAATCCTGTTAGGCCTTCATAGGCAACGGTCAGGCCGCCTTTAACGGCACGCAGGCCTTTAACGGTAACCACTTTCTTTTCATCAGTGAATTCTTCCGGCAGTTTCAGCCAAGCCTGGTCAGCTTCAGCTCTCGTCTTGGAAAGAACAACGAGACCATCCTGATTTTCGCTGGCAATGACTTTCAGCGTGACCTTATCGCCTTTATTTACAGTGGGAGCGACGGTTTCCTTGGTACCACCCTGAACCCATTGGTCAAAGGGTACGGAACCTTCGCTCTGGTAACCAAAGTTAACAACCACTTCATCTTTGGTTACGTCGATGACCGTGCCCTCAACAATCATACCAATGTGCAGTTTCATGCTTTCTTCTTGTCCCAACAGTTCTTCCATCGTTTCCATAGCTACAATAGCCTCCTCAATAATTTCCTGCGGTGTAGATGCACCAGCAGTAATGCCAATTTTTTCTGCTCCGGCAAGCATGGATAAGGTAATCTCGCTAGCGTCCTGCAAAAGATAGGTTCGGGGATTGATAGGGCGTGCAAGTTCCGCCAAATGGCGTGTGTTGGCACTGTTTTTTCCGCCAAAGACAAAGAACGCGTCACAGTTTCCAGCAAGTTTCCTTGCTGCTTCCTGACGTTCAGCAGTGGCTGTACAGATGGTCCTTTCCACTTTGTAGTCACCAGATCGTTTCTCCTGCGACAGATGAAGCAGAAGGTTAAACTTCCCTGCCTCAAAAGTCGTCTGGCTCACTACACCAAACTTATCTCTTACAGGAAGAGATTCCACGTCATCAGCTGTTTCGATGACCAGAGAATCCTTACCTGCCCAAGCCTTGATACTTTGCACCTCAGGATGACGCTTCTCCCCAATGATGATGACAAACCGGCCTTCCTTGGAAAGGGCGGCGGCTGTCTTTTGTGCTTTCCGCACATGGGGGCAAGTGGCATCAATGATCTTAAGTCCTTTTTGTTCGGCTTCCTCATAAATTTGAGGAGCTGCACCATGGGAACGAAAGATAACCGTATCACCAGCAGAAAAATCGGCCAGTGTTTCCTTGCATTGTACACCTTTTTGCGCGAGCGATTCCACAACCCGAGGGTTATGAACAATTTCACCTAGGGTGGCAATACTAGTATTATATCCTTTTACGTTCATTTGTGCAATGTCTATCGCACGTTTTACTCCATAACAAAATCCACAGGGATCTGCGACAATGATCTGCATGGCTCAAATGCCCCCATTTTCCTTGATGAGACGGGATATTTCACCCATCAGTTCCTCCGTAAAGGCTTCCGTATCTTTTTTACCGCCTTCAGCCCCAAAGACAGAAATAGGTTGACCAAAAACAACTTTGATATGGGGCCAGAAGCCTTTTTGTACTCCCAGGTTGGACCCTAGGATGGCTGTGGGGACTACTTGTGCCTTTCCCTTGATGGCAATCGCCATGGCACCTGGTTCTGCTTTTCCGAGCTTTCCCGTCCGGATCCTGTGCCCTTCTGGAAAGATTCCAAGGACCTTACGGTCTTTCAGAAGTTTCAAGGCATGACGAATGGCATGCGTATCGGCAGCCCCGCGATGGACCGGAAAGGCGCCCAAGGAGCGGTAAAGCGTTCCTAGAACAGGAACAAAAAGTTCTGATTTGGCCATAAAGTGAATGGGTCTTGAAGCCGCCGTTCCAATCATAGGAGGGTCAAGGAGACTGACATGATTGGAAGCGATGACAACAGGTCCTTCGTGAGGAATGTTTTCGCGGCCAATGGTCTCCAAACGGAAAAAGATGGAAAACAGTACTCTAAAAAGCAGCTGTACAAATCGGTACCACATGAGATTCATCTCTCCTTTTTAGCCAAGGACAGGATTGTTTCCGTGACTTCCTGAATGGACATCTGTGTAGAATCAATGAGCACTGCATCATTTGCCTTTTTGAGAGGAGAAATCGCCCTTGTCTCATCTAAACGATCCCGCTCACTGATTCTCTTTTTAAGGTCTTCCAAAGAAACAGTCTCCCCCTTCACCTTAAGTTCCTCAAAGCGCCGGCGAGCCCGTTCTTCCACGGAGGCAGTCAAAAAGACCTTAAGCTGGGCATGCGGAAAGACGACCGTGCCAATATCACGTCCATCCATGACAATCCCACCATTTTTTCCCATCTTCCGCTGCTGAGCAACCATTGCTGTGCGAACGCCGCCATAGGCACTGACCTGTGAAACATTCCGGGAAACTTCAAGGCTACGAATGGCATCTGTAACTTCGTGATCATTGAGATAGACCTGGTTCCGGCCATCTTCATAGCGGAAAGAAATCTTGATGCCTTGGGCCATTTGAGTCGCAGCCGATTCTGTAAGAGAAAGTCCTGCAGTTAGGCAGGAAAGGGTCACAGCACGATACATGGCCCCTGTATCGATATAGGCATAGCCAAGACTGGCAGCGACTTTCTTTGCAATCGTGCTTTTCCCTGCTCCCGCAGGGCCATCTATAGCAATGATGATCTTTTTCAATGTCATTCCTCTTTTCAAAGTTCAGCTGCTTCTTTTCCCGCTACATAGCCGGAGGAAAAAGCCGCCTGCAGATTATAACCGCCTGTAAAGCCATCTACATCCATGACTTCACCGGCAAAAAAGAGATTCGGGTAAAGCCTGGAAGCAAAGGTCGATGGTGAGATTTCCTTGATGCTTACGCCGCCGCTTGTAACAATGGCTTCTTCAAGAGGGCGCGTCCCCGTAACCGGAAGGGGAAAACCCTTGAGGACATCAACGAGACGAAGGCGTTCCTTGCGTGTCAGCTGATTGACAGGCTGCTCAGGCACCAAACAGGCCTCTTCTATGACAAAGGGGATAAGGGCCTGGGGCAGCAAGTCGTGCATGCCCGCTTTGAGGCCTTTGCGGCTGTATTTCTGAAAATCCCGCTGAAGCCGCGCGTCAAGCTGCTCCCGGGTAAGCGCCGGCTTAAGGTCGATGGAAAGATTCAAAAAGCCTTGCGGATGGGCTTTGAAATAACGCGCCGCTTCCCGGGAAAGGGTAAGAATAATGGGTCCGCTGACTCCAAAATGAGTAAAGAGCATTTCGCCAAATTCCTTTCCTACCAGCTTTCCTTTATCCCAAAGGGAAGCCTCTACATTGCGCAGGGATAGGCCTTGGAGGGCCTTCATGTCCCCCAGGTCGCAATTCAAGGGAACCAAAGCAGGACTCGGCGCAATAATGGTGTGGCCGACTTGCTGGGCAAGGTCATAGCCGTCCCCCGTTGATCCAGTTCGCGGATAGGAAGCCCCTCCTGCCGCAATGATAAAGGCATCAGCTTCATAATAGCGACCATCTGTATCATATACGGCACTGACCTTACCTTCTTGACACGCTAGCTGCGTGATTCGGCGGTGAAAGAAAATCTTTCCTCCAAGTCCATAAAGGATTCCTTCCAGAGTCCGAACTACATCGGAAGCTTTATCGCTTTGGGGAAAGACGCGGCCTCCCCGCTCCACTTTGGTTTTTAGTCCATGGCTTTCCAAAAGAGCAATCATATCTTCATTGGTAAAGCGATGAAAAGCACCGAAAAGGAATTTGCCATTACCCGGGATATGGGCAATCATCTCATCCATCGTGCAGTGATTGGTGATATTGCAGCGCCCTTTCCCCGTAATCATGAGCTTCCTGCCAGCCCGTTCCATTCGCTCCAGAATAGTTACGTCGGCTCCCCTCTGGGCTGCAGAGATTGCCGCCAAAAGTCCCGCCGCCCCGCCGCCAATGATAATGACCTTATTCATGATGCATCACCAGCTTCTTCAAATGCACGACTTCATCATCTGTCAATTCGCGATAGGCTCCTTTTTTGACACCCTGTAAAGAAAGGAAAGCGACCTGAGTCCGTTTGAGTTTCCTCACAGGATAGCCAATGGCTTCGCACATGCGCCGAACCTGGCGATTGCGTCCTTCGTGAATGGTGACTTCAAAAATTGACTGATCACGACGGGAATCATAGCGTTTGACCTCCACGAGGGCAGGCGCTGTCATCCCATCACACAGACGGATACCCGTCCTCAGCTTGTCCAGCTTTTCTTCTTCAACGTGCCCGTCGACAACGACTTCATAGGTCTTATTGATGTGATAACTGGGGTGGGTCATGCCTTGGGCCAAGGCGCCATCATTCGTCATAATGAGAAGGCCCTCCGTCATGAAATCCAAACGGCCCACTGGATAGACGCGTTCCCGTTCCTTATCCATCAGCTCGGCGACCGTCCTGCGGCCCCGCGGGTCCTTCATGGTGGTCATGACGGCAGGCGGTTTATTGAGCAGGAAATAACGGTGTCTTTCCTTGCGCAAGGGACGCCCGTCAATGAGGATCCGATCCGTAGGAGAGACCTTTGTTCCAAGTTCTATCACGGGCTTGCCATTCACGGTGACCCGTCCTTGCAGGATGATCTTTTCACACTCCCGGCGGCTTGCAACGCCAGAGGCTGCCATCATTTTCTGCAGCCGTTCAACTTGTACTTCCGTCATTTATTCATGCCCCGTCTGGTCCAGACTGGGTACTCCTTCCTCATGTACAGATTCTTTATCTCTTCCTATGTCCGCCGCCTCTTCCCTTTCAAAGACCCCATCCAGAAGTTCTTCAGGCAGTTCCGGCAACGCAGAGAGGGATTCAAGGCCAAAGGTCACAAGAAACTTTTCTGTCGTGCCATATAAAATAGGCCGCCCCATGACTTCCTTGCGGCCAACTTCCATAATGAGTTCCATCTCCGTCAAGGTACTAACAACCCCATCAACCTTGACCCCACGAATGGCTTCAATCTCACTTTTGGTAACCGGCTGTTTATAAGCCACAATGGCGAGAGTTTCCATAGCTGCGTTCGAAATCTTCTGTTCCTGCTTTTCGTAAAGATCCCGGATCACACTAATGGCCTCTTTTTTAGTGACCGCCTGAACGCCCCCAGCGACTCGCCTTAGTGTAAGGCCCCGATCCTCCGCTTGATAGGACGTTGAAAGCAGACTCAAGAGATCATCGGCTTCATTCAGCGAAAGATGAAGCGCACTGGCTATCCTGTCAAGGGATAGGGGGTCACCAGCGGCGAAAAGCAAGGCTTCAAGCTGTCCCAGTTTCGATATCGCCATGAGCGGTCTCCTTTCGTTCTGTAATATAGATAGGGGAAAAGGCGCCATCCTGCTGAATGGAAATCTGCTTTAGGCGCAGCAGTTCTAAAAGGGCCAGAAAGGCAGCAATGGTTTCACTCCGATTATGTCTGGCATGGATAAAGTCGGTAAAAGCCAGTTTCTGTTTTTTACTTTTCTTTTTTCTCAGAAGGTGGAGAACTTCTTCCATTTTGTCCTGGACATGGAACTCCTGCCGCGGAATAACAGCCGGGCGCTCGTCTGGAGCAGGAATCATCCTGATCAGGGTGCGAAGCAGATCGGCCATGGTGTAGGACTTGATCTTTCTTGTCCCTGTATCCAGCTTCATCGGTGCCCGAACAGCAAAAAGGCGGGATTCCGTAAGGCATTCCCTAAGGAGTCCAGCCCTTTTCTTGAACTTTTGGTAGAGAACAAGCATTTCTACGAGCATGTCCCGCGGATCGTTCTCTTCATCCTCTTCCGCATCATCCTTTGGCAGGAGCATACGGGATTTAATTTGAAGCAGCATCGCTGCAATGAGTAGAAACTCACTTGCCATATCAAGGTCATAGACCTGCATCTCATTGATGTATGAGATATACTGCTGCGTAATTGATACGATGGGGATATCGTAGATATCGACTTTATCTTTTTCAATGAGATGGACAAGCAGGTCCAGCGGTCCTTCAAAATCAGGCAGTTTGACGGTCAAGGCTTCCGACATAAAACGCAATCCCCCACAAGCTGTCCCCCGTAACGCAAGGCCGCTTCCCTTACGGCAGGAAAAAGGCAAAAGGCGTCAGCAGAAGATAGCTGACTTCACTAGCCAAACGAAGATAAAGCGTTGCAAGAGGACTGATGATGATTCCAATTATACCTGTAAAACACAGGACAATCAAGATAAGGTTCGAATAAGGCCCAACAAGATTGGCATAGCGATATTGCGCACTGGGCGATAAGAAATAGCTCAGGACCTTGAATCCATCCAAAGGTGGGAGAGGCACCAAATTGAAGAAGGCAAACCAAACATTGTATAAGCTTAGCCACTGCAGGAAAAAATGGACGCTGTAAAACGTTCGGGAAGCAAAATAGCGCAGGAAAAATCCGTCCAGTGAAAGGGCCAGGAAACAGAGAAACAAATTGGCCAAGGGTCCAGCAAGGGCCACCTTCATCATGTCATGTCGGGGGTGCCGATAATATCTTGAGTCGACCATGACAGGTTTGGCCCAACCAAAACCGACAAGAAGCAGGACCAAGGTTCCGATGATATCCAAATGGGCCAAAGGATTCATCGTAAGGCGCCCCTGCGCACCTGGGGTTGGGTCACCCAAATGCGTGCTCATGGCACCATGGGCATATTCGTGAACCGTAAGGGCCATAAGCAGGGCCGGGATGCGGTAGATAATGGTTGCATCAAGGGAAAGCATAATGGTATTCCTTTCTGAAACAACATAAGGAAGCATGACGTGGAACTGTCCGCTGCCCTTCAGATAAAAAGCAAGGGTGCCGAATAGACCAGCACCCTTGATGCAGATTATTTTCGATGTTCTTTTAGACCATCCCGCAGATATTCATTGAGGATACGGACATAAGTTCCTTTCATTCCCAGGGATTCGGTCTCGAGGACGCCCGCGCTTTCAAACTTACGCAGGGCATTGACGATGACGCTGCGCGTAATACCGGCCTGGTCAGCAATCTTACTGGCTACCAGAAGGCCTTCATCCCCTGGCAGTGCCTTCAGGATTTCAGAGATGGCTTCCAGTTCGCTGTAGGACAGATTTGAAAAAGCAATCTGAACCATAGCCTTTTTACGGGAGGCTTCCTCGATGTGTACAGCCTTGTCATGGAGCAGCTGCATGCCGATGACAGTAGCTGCATATTCTGACAGGAGTAAATCGGAATCGATGAACTCCTTCTTGAACTTTCCAAGGATCAGTGTACCTAGACGGACCCCGTTTCCAAAGATAGGGACAACCGTTGTATATTTGCTTTCAAAAAGACATTTGGTATCATCACTGAAGGCACACATATTCTTGACAAGTCGATAGTTGGAAGAGGTCTCACGAATCTGTTCCAGCCACTTTACATAATTTTCAGGAAAACGGCCAACGTCAAGGACCTTTTTGATCATCAGTTCACATTCAAATCCATCAAGGATTGAATAGCCCAGCAGTTCACCTTCACTGGAAACAATGTAGATATTGGCCTTGATGACGTCCTTGAGGACTTCGGCCATCTTTTTGTAGCTGATGACTTCCGTGTTCTGCAGAAGCTTGTTGATCATTCTTGTTTTTTCTAATAATGCCAGCATGCTGTCTCCTCCCATTACGCTCTTGGATGATGTTTCTTATACACCGATGCAATTCGGTCCGCTGTGACATGCGTGTAAATCTGCGTTGTTGATAAACTTGCGTGTCCAAGCAGTTCTTGAACGGAGCGCAAATCCGCTCCGTGATCGAGTAGATGTGTGGCAAAAGTATGCCGAATCGTATGAGGGCTGACGTGTTTTTGAATGGACGCCATTTCCACATAACGGTCAAGGATACGTCTCACACTGCGTGCTGTAAGAGGCGTACCTCGATGATTGACAAAGATGAAGTCATGAGAAGGGACTTCATACTTTTCCATGAGTACGCGCCGAGCTCCTGTCAAGTAAGCGTTCATGGCCCTAATACAGGGATGACCTAAGGGAACGATCCGTTCCTTATGGCCCTTTCCCAAAAGTAGGGCATAGCGATTGGATAGGTCCAAACGGGTCAACGTCAGTCCCACAAGCTCCGACACGCGGCAGCCTGTTGAGTAGAGAAACTCCAGCAGTGCCCGATCCCGCTGACCTAGCTCCGTAGAAAGATCAGGCAGCTCCAAGAGATGATTCATCTCGAACTCCTCTAAAAAAACAGGCAGTTTTTTTTCGAGTTTTGGGGTCTTGACCTTGGTAAAGGGATTCTTGTCCGTAAGGCCTTCACGCATGAGATATCGATAAAAGGACCGCAGGGAAGAAATGCGTCGGGCAATAGTTCGTCTCGCCTTTTCCTCCCGATGAAGCTGGGCGAGATAAGAACGGATATCAAGAAGGGATACCTCAAGCCAAGTAGCTTTCCCCCGACCTGACAAAAACACGGAAAAAGCAATCAGGTCATCTTTGTAGTTCAGGATTGTATTGGGGGAATCATTGCGTTCTACACGCAAATAACGAAGAAAACGCTCAGCCATTGGGTCCAGTACATTATTCATGGCAAGCACCTCCCCCATTCATGAAATTGTAGGTAAAATCCTGATAATTCATACTAGCACATATAAGTTAATTGTGCAACAAATTTTTATAATTTTCCAAAATATCCAGTGCTCTCATCGCGATGGCGTGATTCTTCTCTTTTTTACCACGGATACGTGGACCGTCCCACGGGGCAATGAGTCCAAAATTAATATTCATGGGCTGGAAATGCTTGACTTCTGGATTGCTGATGTAATGAGACAGGGCACCAATGGCCGTTTCCCTGGGGAAAAGAAGCTTTGCCTTTCCAGAAAGGGTACGGGAAAGGTAGATGCCTGCAGCAAGGCCGGAGGCTGCCGATTCCACATACCCTTCCACACCTGTCATCTGACCGGCAAAATAAAGGTGAGGATGACTCCTCAGGCTGTAATCGGCATCGAGAAGAAGCGGTGAATTGAGGTAAGAATTTTTATGCATCACACCATAGCGGATAAATTCAGCCTCTTCAAGGCCGGGAATCATCCGGAAAACTCGTTTTTGCTCTGGCCAACGCAAATGCGTTTGAAAACCAACCATGTTAAAGAGGCTCCCTGCCCCATTATCCTGACGCAGCTGGACAACGGCATAGGGATCTTCCCCCGTTCGGGGATCGGGAAGCCCAACCGGTTTCAAGGGACCAAATCGCATGGTATCCTCGCCGCGAACGGCCATTTCTTCAATCGGCATGCAGCCTTCAAAGACCATCCCATGTTCAAAGTCCTTTACGTCGGCCACTTCGGCTGTGCGCAGAGCTTCCCAAAAACGCAGGTATTCCTCTTTGTTCAAAGGGCAGTTGTAATAGGCGGCCTCCCCTTTTCCATAACGGGATGCCTTATAGGCAATCTCCTCGTTGATGGATTCCAAGGTCACAATAGGCGCGGCTGCGTCAAAGAAATGGAAATAGTCCTGGGAAACAAGATTCTGGATTGCGCCAGATAAGGGTTCACTCGTAAGGGGGCCTGTTGCTACAATGACGTAATCTTCTTCTGGAAAGGAAAGATCGATTGTTTCCTCTTCAATGACTGTCACGAGCGGATGATTCCTGATGGCTTCCGTAACTCCTTGGGCAAAACCCATACGGTCGACAGCCAATGCCCCGCCAGCGGGGACGCGGTGTGCGTCCGCCTGAGCCATGATGAGGGAGTCCAACCGCCGCATTTCCTCCTTTAAAAGGCCGACGGCATTTTCAATGTTATCGGCCCGTAGGGAATTGCTGCAGACAAGCTCACTGTAATATGCCGTATGGTGAGCAGGATCTGATTTTTTGGGACGCATTTCGTGCAGCTTGACAGGGATTTTCCGCGATACAAGCTGCCATGTGGCCTCACTGCCTGCAAGGCCCGCACCAATCACATGAACAGTCATAGTTTCTTTCATTCCTTTCCAGTTTTTTTCACGGCGGTCTTTTTAGTGGAAGCGGTCTTCTTGGTAGACGCGGTCTTCCTTACGGCAGTCTTTTTGGCCGTTGTTGTTTTTTTTGCAGTCGTTTTTTTCACTGTTTTTTCAGCGGTTCCTTCTGTTTTCGCAAGAGCGGCCTTGGCACTGACTTTCTTTAGTCCGCTCTTTTTGGCGCCGCTGTTTGGACACTCAGGATTGCTGCAGTGGTGCACGACCTTCCCGCCGCGCTGAACCGCTTCCAGCATGATATGACCGCAAAGGGGACATGTTTCGTTGATGGGCTTATCCCAGCTTGTAAAATGACATTCCGGATAATGGGAACAGCCATAAAAAGTCCGTCCTGTCTTGGTTTTTCTTACAATCAGATCATGACCGCAGAGCGGGCAGGCGACGCCAATTTTTTCGTAATAAGGTTTCGTGTTGCGGCATTCCGGAAATCCAGGGCAGGCAAGGAACTTTCCATGACGCCCTGTTTTTACGACCATCATACGGCCGCACTTCTCACACTTTACATCACTTACAATGACTTCCTGAGGTTTTACAGGAATTTCACGGTCGGCAATTTCCAGTTCCTTTTCAAAGGGCCCATAGAACTCCTTGAGGACAGTTTCCTTTTTAGTCTTGTGCTCACTGATGGCATCCAATTCATTTTCCATATGAGCAGAAAAGGGCACATCAATCAGATTGGGGAAATATTGGGTCAAAAGTTCAATGGTCGTCATGCCCAATTCCGTCGGCATGACTTTTTTTGCCTCCTTGGCTACATAACCGCGGGAAAGGATGGTCTGGATGATGGTGGCATAAGTACTTGGCCGTCCAATTCCCTTTTCTTCCAGTTCCTTGACTAAGGTAGCTTCCGTGAAATAGGCAGGCGGTTCCGTAAAATGCTGAATGGCATCATCGACGGAAATGAGGGTAAGGGGCGTCCCCTCCTTAAGGTGTGGAACCTTCTTTGTCTTTTCCCCGGCAAGTTCCTTTTTATCCATCAAAGTCAGGAAACCATCAAATTTAACAACAGATCCGGAAGCGCGCAGTTCGTAGGGCCCGCCGTTAATGATGAGGGTTGTGACCTCACTGACGCTGGGTGCCATTTGGCAGGATACGGTCCGTTCCCAAATCAGGCGGTAAAGCCGCAGCTGATCCCGTTCAAGATAGGGCGCAACCTCATCGGGGGTACGCATGACCGAGGTCGGACGGATGGCTTCATGGGCCTCCTGGGCATTCTTACGGCTGCTGTATACGTTTGGCTTTTTCGGCAAGTAGGCATCGCCATAAACCTCGCCGATATAATTGCGAATTTCCGCAACGGCAACACTGGCCAGATGGACAGAGTCCGTACGCATATAGGTAATGAGGCCGACAGGAGTCCTTTTTTCAAGGGCAATGCCTTCATAAAGCTGCTGGGCCAGCATCATGGTCTTTTTCGTTGTAAAATTAAGCCGCTTGACCGCTTCCTGCTGAAGGGAACTGGTCGTAAAAGGAGCTATGGGGCGGCGGATCCTGTCCTTTACTGCCGAAGAAGCAACGGCATAGGACTGGTTCAGCAGTTCCTTGGTCACGGTCCGGGCTTCCTCTTCGTTATGGATGACAAGTTTTTTGCCCTCTTTTTTCGTCACCTCTGCCGTAAATTTATGACTTGGTTTATCTGCCGTAAGGGTTACGGAACTCGTCCAATATTCCTGCAGCTCAAAGGCATCAATTTCCTTTTGCCGGTCGCAGATGATCTTGACTGCTACAGACTGGACACGGCCTGCCGAAAGACCTTTGGCAATCTTGCGCCACAAAAGGGGCGACAGCTTATAGCCGACAATACGATCGAGGATGCGACGCGTCTGCTGTGCGTCGACCTTATCCATATCAATGGCAGCAGGATGCTTGATAGCTTCTTTGACCGCATGAGGTGTGATTTCATGAAAGGAAATCCGGCAGTTGCTTTCTGGATCGACGCCCAATAAATAGCCCAGATGCCAAGCAATGGCTTCCCCTTCGCGGTCAGGGTCCGTTGCAAGATATATCTTGTCCGCTTTTTTGGCAAGGGTCTTCAGTTCTTTGATGAGGTCACCTTTTCCACGGATGTTGATGTACTTAGGCTCAAAATCATGATCCACGTCCACACCGAACTGGCTTTTGGGAAGATCACGCAAGTGACCCATGGAGGCCTTGACAGTATAGTTTTTTCCCAAGAAACGACCGATAGTTTTTGATTTTGTTGGTGATTCTACAATGACAAGATTAGCCATAAAACATCTGACTCCTTTTTAGCGAACTAAATATCGATTGCCCGCGCTTTTACGGACCATGCCGGCAACTTCCATACGCAGGAGAAGCATGCTGACAAAAGAAAGCGGCCAGGGAAAATGGGCCATGATTTCTTCCATCTGTTTGCCATTTCCTCCCTTGATAAAATCATAAAGGGCTTCTGCTTTTTTCCGGTCGGGAACGGGAAATGTTTCAAATAAAGAAAGTTCTACTGCGTGGGCCCCCTTGGGAACGTCCTCGGGAAAATAGACGTCCAAAAGATCCTGCGGATCATCAACAAGATGGGCACCTTCCTTGATAAGGGCGTGGGTTCCTTTGCTTGTGAATGATTCAATGGGGCCCGGTACAGCATAGACATCACGGCCTTCATCCGCCGCTAAGTGAGCCGTAATCATAGCCCCGCTTTTTAGTGCAGCCTCGACGACAAGCACTCCGGAAGAAAGCCCGACGATAATGCGGTTGCGCATGGGAAACTGATAGGCCATGGGCGGAGTAAAAGGGGAAAATTCAGAGATGACAGCACCCGTTTCGGAAATACGTTGAAAAAGACCTTTGTGTCGAACTGGATAGGGGCGCGCCAGGCCGGAGCCCAAAACGGAGATTGTCTTTCCTCCGCCAAGGAGGGCCCCCTCATGGGCTGCTGCATCAATGCCATAGGCCCCGCCACTTACGATGGCAATCTTCTCCGACGCAAGGACGCGGGAAAAACGTTCTGCAATGGATAGACCGTATCCGGTAGCTTTGCGTGACCCAACAACTGCAAGATAAGCCGTCAGATTCGGCAGCTTACCCTTGACGTACAGGACCCAAGGCGGATCCGCAATCTCCCTAAGTGAAGCTGGATACCCACTTTCCTGGATGCCAAGAAGTGAAATATGGGCGATTTCACAGTAATCGGCTATTTTTTGAGGAAGGCCAGGATCATACCACTTTCGGTAGTGCTGGGCTCCTTTTTCTGTGAGTATGCCTGACGCTTTCACCTGTTCGAAAGAAGCCTCAAAGGCTTCCTTTGCCGACCCAAAATAGGCTGCAAGTCGAGGCCCCAAAAGAGCGGCGCGGGAACCCAAAAGATGGGCCAGGGCTGCCATATAATAGACTTCCACGATGGATTCAACTCCTACTGCAAATAGACTGCAAATTCTGTCTTACAATGCTATGAAGATACCACGAATGAATAAGAATGTCCAATCTAAATTGAAAATTTTTTGCAAAATATGGAGGGATATACCAGGGGATAATGCCGGTTCATCCAGCTTTTTTCATCTTTCAGCGCCGATTTTCACCCTTTTGGGAAAAATCCCATCGACGGAGCAGGGAAGATGAGGTATAGTATAGAAGTCAAAATTTTTGAGGGATGGGTTCCCATCCCAGAAAGGAGCTTGCTATGGCCTCTTCGCTTAATGAAACCCCAGCGGCTGAACGCGTCCACATTGGACTTTTTGGCTGCCGCAATGCAGGGAAATCTTCCCTGATCAACGCCCTAACAGGACAGGACCTCTCCATTGTATCCGACTTCAAGGGCACGACGACGGACCCCGTCTCCAAGGCCATGGAAATCCTTCCTCTTGGCCCCGTACTGATTACAGATACACCTGGCCTTGATGATGAAGGGGCTCTAGGTGAAAAACGCGTCAAAAAAGCACGCTTTGTCCTGCGCAGCACAGATATTGCCCTCCTTGTTGTCGATGCGGCCCTTGGCCTGTCAGAAGCTGATCAGCGTCTTCTTAAGGAAATCAAGGAACGAAAGGTTCCCTACATGCTCATTGTCAACAAAATCGATATATACAGCGCTCCCCTCCTACCTCAGGCAGAAAAGGACCATCTTCTTTTTGTCAGTGCCCAGACCCATGAAGGCATTACGGAGCTTAAGGAACGCCTTTCCCGGATGAATCCCACTGCAAAAGCGCAGCGCCCTCTGTTGGGAGATCTTTTGGCGCCCGGCGATCTGGTTGTTCTTGTCGTTCCTATTGACGAGTCAGCACCAAAAGCGCGGCTGATCCTGCCTCAGCAGCAGACCATCCGGGAAATCCTCGATTTCCATGGAAGGGCCATTGTTGTACAACCTGACGAACTGCCTTCCACCGTCAAGGCCTTTCATGACAGTATTCGCCTTGTCATTACGGACTCTCAAGCGTTTTCTACCGTGAAGGACATGGTGCCGGAAGATGTACCGCTTACCAGTTTTTCCATTCTCTTTGCCCGCTATAAAGGAGAACTGGAAGCCTTTATTGAAGGTGCCAATGAACTAAAACGTCTGAAAGAGGGCGACCGTGTCCTGATTTCCGAAGGCTGCACCCATCACCGTCAGTGCAACGATATCGGTACAGTGAAGATGCCTGACTGGATCCGCCGCTTTTCCAGAAAAACACCGGAATTTTCCTTTACAAGCGGCAAGGGCTTTCCCGATGACCTTTCTTCCTTTTCACTGATTGTCCACTGCGGAGCCTGCATGCTGAACCCACAGGAAGTTTCCTATCGGCAGCAACTTGCAAAAACCGAGAACATTCCCATGACCAATTATGGGATTGCCATTGCTTATATGAACGGCATCTTAAGGCGCGTTCTTTCCCCCTTTCCGGAACTTGTGAAAAAAGTCAAATAAAACATGGACCCACTCTGTATGTCATCACAGGATGGGTCCTTTTTCTTTACCCCTTTTCTTTTACTGCCCGGGCATCGAGACGGTTCATGCGGAACCTTTCGACGATATCCATGAAGCCTTTTTCATGAAGCGGGTTCTTTATAAACCCAAAAAGATGGGACCCATCTTCCGGGCAGTCTGTCGCACCAAAGTGAGAGATGGACCAGTCTGCGGCCTTTATCAGTTCCCGCGCCATGAGATGTTCCAAATCATCCTGGGTCCTTACGGGAAGGGCAGCAAGAACCTTGGCTTCATTACGAAAATAATCAATATGCCAATGCATTCCCTTGCGCTTCCGTTTATGCCGTTCCAGCCGTTTCATGAGATTTTTTTTTGCAGATCCGACATAGACATAAAAGCCCTTGGGAAAATGTACTTTCCCTAAACTGCCTACGGCAATATCTCGATTTTCGGCAAGTTCCAGAACCACAAAGTAGTCCCCGGCGTCCTGATTTTCCTCTGCAAGGAGCGTCTCTGGGTACATAAGAAGTTTTCCTGGTTCAGGATAAGTAAAGGTCTTATCCCAGGAAAGGGAAAAGGCCTTCCAATCAAGGCGGGGTGCGCAGCGCCGAAAGGCTTCCGCAAAAGCAGGATCTGTATGGTAATCAGGAAGGAACCATTCAGCCCGGTTCCAGTGGGCGAGGATGAGAAGTCCCGTCCTGATTCCCTCATCATGCATGGCGGCAAGTTCCTCGATATGCTTGCGGCCCCTTTCGGTGACCGCGTCCGGGAACATGGCACCCTTACGACCAAAAAGGGTGCATGATTTGACTTCTACATAAAATGGCTGCCCCTCCTGCTCAAGAAGCAGGTCGAAGCGGCTGTCCCCCACTGTGACTTCCCGCTTTACGACACGGCAGGACTCCCAGCCAGGGATCAAATGGTTCCGGATAAGGTACTCTGCCACATCATTGTTATACTGTGTATCAAGCAGAATCGGGACACCGTCACGCTCAATCCCGACAACATCATAGGGCGTTTTACGCGCTGGATCCTTGGCTTTTCGAAGGTAAAGCCGCGTCCCCTCATAAAGGAGCTCCCACATGCGACCCGGGTTGGGCATATGACAAGTAACAACAGCATCCCCCATGACCGCCTTTGTCACAAAGCGATTGGGCCTGCTGACAAAGGCCGCTGGAATCAGCACTTGATGATCATGCATCATCGTTTGTTCCTCCTTAGGAAAAAGGACTGCCGCCCTATGGGTGAGCAGTCCTTTTCAGATTTTTCTTCCTAGGCCTTGAAAATCTTCTCAAAGACATCCTTATTTTCTTCAATGGCTTCCTTGCTGCCTACAACGCATCGATATCCATCAGAAAGAACGTCCCGCACAACAGGCGCCAAAGCCCTGATATCTTCTACCGAGCAGTCAATGACTTCATCGCGGTAGGTCTGGGCAAGGTCCTTGGGCAGGCCGCGCAGATAGGTCGTAATGGCTTTTTCAAGCCGCATAGCATTTGTCAGCGGCGTATCAAGCAGACTGATGGTCCCGATGACATACTTGGTCATTTCCCGTTCTGAGGCTTCAAAATGTTCCAGATACTCAGGCAGTCCTTCATAGGTGCTGAGCGTCTTCATGAGCTGTGGATCGCGGTAGCTGGACAGATAGAACAGCCCGTTCTGATCAAAGCGCGCCCCTGCCCCATAAGCACCTCCCTGAACACGGATCTTGGTCCAAAGATAGCTATAGCGAAGGATAGTTTCAAGGACCTTCATGGCGCCCGTATAGTCATGGCCATGGGCACGGAAATTGCCGCCGGCAAGAACATACTGGACCTTGCCGCTGGTCGTAATGCCCTCATTAAGGCCCGGTGCAGCAAACTCCGGCACTGGCTTTCCGGCAAAGGAAGAATGGGGCAGCTGATCGACAAAGGATTCCATCTTCTTTTCTGCCGTTTCCCTGTGGCTTTCGTCACAGCAAAGGCTCATAACAAGACGGTCCTTATTGAAGAAAGCGGACATCAAAGTCTTCAGGTTTTCAATGACGCGGTCCGCCTTTTCCTCAAAATGCGCGCACAGATCCTGGAGGAACTGGTAATAGGTCAGCTGATCATGCTCGCTGGAGCGGCCGGAATCGGAGAAATAACTAGAAAGACGGATGGTGGCAACGGTCATGCCTCGTGAGAAAAACAATGCATCCCAACCCGCCTTGACTTCTTCCACGATTTCCTTGAGGCGGGCCTTGTCCCCCACATGGCTGGTTAGTGCCAGGGCTTCAAGAAGCTCAAAGAGCCGGTCCTCATTATGTTCCAGAACTTTGGCCGTCACCTTGAAATAGTTCCTGAAGTCATTCATGTCCCGATAGGAGGTATAAGGCTGGATAGCAAAGGAAAGTCCTCCAATATATTGGTCTGTAAACGTGTTTAATTCTTCATAGGTGAATGTATCCGTATTGACCTTTCCGAGGACGTCAGAAAGCAAATATGCGCATGTGAGAAGGTCTTCCGGTACGCCTGTCATATCAAAACACCAATCATAATAGACGATTTGGTTCGTAAAGGCAGGGCGGTAAAGCAGGGTATAGCTCCCCTTTTCCGTGACTACAGGTGTTTCAAAGGAAACCGTCCGCTTGATATCATCCCGCTTTAATAAAGGAATTGTTTCCAGTGCTTCCGGTGAGTCTTCTGCCGCCTGACGGGCATGGAGTTCATCGGCAATGACCTTGATTTCATTGATTTCATCCTGTGAGAGGCCTTCTTTGATGGCCTGCATCTTTTTTCGGAAGAGGGCGCCGTCCTTTTCTTCCTTCCCCGGCTCCGGCTTCAGCGTCAGGAGCACTTTATGCGTGTTATCAAGAAGGAGCGTTTCAATGAGGGACTCATAATAATGCGTGCCGATTTTACCGCGCAGGAAATCCAAGGTTTCCGTAAATTTTAGGCACGTCGTAGGATCCCCACCATAAAGCCAGGTCTCCATGATCGAAAGTCCATAGATGAGTCCTTTTGGGTAGACATTGAAATCAGCTTCGCGCATCTTGAATTCTTCGCTGCTGAGTTCTGCTTCCATAAGTTCCTGCGGGATGCCCTTGCGGGAAAGCTCCTGGAGCGTGCTGTAAAGAACCTTGATGAAACGGTCTTTTTCACTTTCCTCACTGCCGCTAATGCGGATAGAAAGAACGGGCTGGAGCTGGGAGGCATTGAGGCTGCCTGATACATCGCTGCCGAGACCGGCCCGCAGGAGGGCAAGGCGCAAGGGGGCGTTATCGCCTTCAAAAAGGACCTTTGTAAGGACTTTAAGGGCCATGGTCTGTTTCTGGTCAAGGCTTGATCCCATAACAATGTTAAGGGAAAGATAGGTCTTGTGATCCACGTCCACCCCCTGGGCTTCCGGATAGTAGGCCGTCACTTCTTTTGTCCGGTCAAAGGGGGCCTGCAGGGGAATCTTGACGGAAAAATCCGGATCTTTATCAAAATGGCTCAGGTAAGCTTCATCCAAATAAGACAAATAGGCATCAATATCCATATTGCCATAAAGATAGATGAAACTATTCTGGGGACTGTAATAAGTCTTATGGAAATCAAGGAACATTTCCTGCGTCAAAGTAGGAATCTCCTCTGGATAACCGCCCGATTCAAAACGGTACGGCGTATCCGGGAAAAGGGCCTTGTTCACCTCATTTTCTTCTACGGCATCAGGGGAAGAATAGACCCCTTTCATTTCATTGTAGACGACGCCGTTATAGACAAGCTGGCCCGCTTCATCGAATTCATAGTGCCAGCCTTCTTGACGAAGCGTGAAGGGGTTTTTATAGGTATTGGGATAAAAGACAGCATCAAGATACACATCGACTAGATTCCTGAAATCCTTATCATTGCGGCTCGCTACAGGATAGACCGTTTTATCGGAATAGGTCATGGCGTTGAGAAACGTATTGAGGGACCCTTTCACAAGTTCGACAAAGGGTTCCTTGACCGGGTATTTGCGGGACCCGCAAAGTACGGAATGTTCCGTTATATGGGCCACACCGGTATCATCCCGACTGGGCGTCCGAAACCCAATGGTAAAGACTTTGTTGTCATCGTCAGAAGCCACATAAAAAAGACGGGCCCCACTTTTTTCATGGGTCATTTCATAGCCCATGGCCTTGATATCACAAAGATCGGTGATTCGATCCACGCGAAAGCCATGGACCTTATCATTCAGGGAAAACTGCATATTGGATAACCTCCATTCAGGGAACAAAATCAGCAAAGATGGATTCTGCATCTAAGAACTGTATCACCCTGCATTATAGTAGAAATTGATGAAAAAAGCCATAGCCACCCCTTCCGGCACAGAAAAAGGACCCACCCCCCAAGGAGGTGGATCCTCTGTTTAGACAGGAGCTGAACAACTTATTTGAAGTACTGTACACCGGACAGGAAGATTGGCTGGAACTTGTTGCCCGGAATGTTCTTCATGAGGCCATCGGTGTAGCGTTCGGAATGGCCCATCTTGCCGAGGACGCGGCCATCGGGGCTGGTAACAGACTCGACGGCATAGAAGGAACCGTTCGGGTTGTACGGGCTTTCCATGGTCGGATTGCCGGCAAGGTCAACATATTGGGTGCCAATCTGGCCATTGGCAACAAGGTGTTTGATTTCCTCCTCCGTCGCTACGAAACGGCCTTCCCCATGGGAAACGGCGATGGTATGGATATCACCAGGTTCGCAAAGGCTGAGCCACGGAGATTTGTTGGAAACCACTTTTGTGTCGACCATTCGGGAAATATGACGGCCAATGGTATTGAACGTCAGCGTCGGGGAATCATCCTTCAGCGGTACAATATGACCGTACGGCACAAGGCCGAGCTTGATCAGGGCTTGGAACCCGTTGCAGATTCCAAGGATCAGGCCATCACGGTTCGTCAAAAGATCTTCCACGGCTTCTGTAAGAGTTGGGTTGCGGAACATGGTGGCCATGAACTTACCAGAACCATCCGGTTCATCACCGGCAGAGAAGCCACCGGGAAGAGCCATGATCTGCGCCTGTTTCATTCGTTTGGCCATTTCTTCCACCGATTCCTTGATGGCGTCTGGCGTCAGGTTGCGGATTACGAAGATATCCGTCTTCGCTCCAGCGGCTTCAAAGGCGGCAGCCGTATCATATTCGCAGTTGATTCCTGGGAATACGGGAATGAAGACCGTCGGTTTGGCAACGTTATAGGGAGCGGTCAGCGGAAGATCATTGGTGTAAGCCGGCATGCGTACATCCTTCTTTTCTTTCCGCGGTGCCTTCATGGGGAAAATCTTATCCAGGGTCTTCGTATAGGCGGCTTCAATTTCAGCAAGACTGATTTCTGTATCGTTGACGACCACTTTGCCCTCATCGGTCAAGGTTCCCAGAACGAGAAGATCCGTCCCCGCAAAAACTTCTTCCGCATCTGCCCCATCTTCAAGTTCTACAAGGAAACCAGCAGGCTGCAGTGTGAAGAGACATTCCTCGTGAAGGAATGGCTTAACAAAGGAAAATCCGAGCTCGTTGCCAAGGCACATGGCAGAAATCGCGGCAGCGACACCGCCTTCCTTGACCACACCAGCCGTAATGACCCGCTTGGAAAGGATGCCCTTATGGAGGGAAGCAAGGAGTTTCTTTAAGGCGTCGTAATCAATGACTTCATGTTCATCACAGCTAGCAGGCAGGAATACCACGGTATGACCGGCTTTTTTGAATTCATTGGAAATCGTGTCCCGACCATCCATGACGCCTACAGCAAAACTGATGAGCGAAGGCGGAACTTCAAGATCCATAAAAGTACCACTCATGGAATCCTTTCCGCCAATGGCAGGAAGGCCCAGCTCGCAGCAAGCTTCGTAGGCTCCTAACAGTGCGCTGAGCGGTTGTCCCCAATGCTTGCTGTCATGGAGTTTTGGGAAATATTCCTGCATGGAAAGACGCAGCTTGCTAGGATCGGCGCCAAGGGCTGCTGCACGGCAGACAGATTCCACGACTGCGTACATACCGCCATGATAAGGACTCCAGCAAGCGACGTTTGGATTATAACCAGCGGCCATGACAGAGGCCGCCGTCGTTTTGCCGCCCAGTACTGGAATCCGGGCCGCCATCCCTTCGGATTGAGTCAGTTGACGCTTACCGCCAAAAGGCATGATGACAGTCCCACGTCCGATGGTCCCATCAAAACGTTCCCCCAGCCCTTCCTGACTGCAGACGTTCAAGCGGTCCAGGTTACGGAGCCAGCGATCCTTGATGGACGAAAGGCCCTGCACTTGTTCGGGGATTTCATTGAAAGGAGAAGGCGCCGTAATGGCTTCCACTTCAACGTCAGCCTTTTGGGAAATCCCATTCGTATCGAGGAAGGCACGCGAAAGATCGACGATTTTTTCCCCACGCCAGTACATGACAAGGCGTGGATCCTTGGACACCTCGGCAACAACCGTTGCTTCCAGGTTCTCTTCATCGGCTGCATCCATGAATGCCTTCAGGTCCTTGGCGGCAATGACAACAGCCATACGTTCCTGGGACTCACTGATGGCAAGTTCCGTACCATCAAGGCCTTCATATTTCTTGGGAACCTTATCCAGATTAATGACAAGCCCCGGAGCAAGTTCCCCAATCGCTACGGAAACGCCGCCTGCGCCAAAGTCGTTACAGCGCTTGATGAGACAGGTCACTTCAGGATTGCGGAAAAGACGCTGGATCTTACGTTCGTTGGGAGGATTGCCCTTCTGGACCTCTGCCCCGCATTCACTGAGGGATTTGGTCGTGTGTTCCTTGGACGCACCCGTTGCGCCGCCCATACCATCACGGCCCGTACGGCCGCCAAGAAGTACAACAAGGTCACCATCACTGGGTCGTTCACGGACGACGGCATCACGAGGTGCCGCGCCGATTACAGCGCCGACCTCCATCCGCTTGGCTACAAAACGGTTGTGATAATATTCTTCTACAAGACCTGTAGCAAGGCCAATCTGGTTGCCATAGGAACTATAGCCAGCAGCGGCGCCTTGGGTGATTTTACGCTGTGGCAATTTCCCAACAAGGGTCTTATCATAAGGCGTACGTGGGTCACCTGAGCCCGTGACACGCATGGCTTGATAGACATAGCTGCGGCCGCTCAATGGATCACGGATGGCACCGCCAAGACAGGTTGCCGCACCACCAAAAGGCTCAATCTCCGTGGGATGGTTATGGGTCTCGTTCTTAAACATGACGAGCCATTCTTCTTCGTTTCCATCTACCGTAATGGGGACAACAATGCTGCAGGCATTGATTTCCTCAGAGGCATCCAAATCAGGCAGATGGCCTTCTTTTTTCATCTTCTTGGTCGCAAGGCAAGCCATGTCCATCAGCGTGACAGGCCGCTCTGTATCCTTGCCATAGACAAATTCTCGATCCTTCAGGTAGCGTTCCAAAGCCTGCTGGATAGGTTCCGTATAGACGCTCTCCTCAATATTGATTTTCTCAAGATTGGTTTCAAAAGTGGTGTGGCGGCAATGATCGGACCAGTATGTGTCAAGAACCTTGATTTCAGTAATGGAAGGATTCCGGCCTTCTTTCTGGAAATATTCCTGGATAAAAGCAAGGTCTGCTTCACTCATGGCCAGTTCCTGTTCCGTAAGGAACTGATGGAGTTCTTCCTTGGAAAACTGCGTGAAGCCCTTGATGATGGCAACTGGTTTCGGAGCTTCCCAGCTCATTTCCAGGCTGTCAGGTTTTTGTGTGGAGGCTTCCTGGGCTTCTACAGGGTTGATGGTGTACTTTTTGATTTTTTCAACGTCAGCATCGGTCAGATTGCCTTCCAGAAGGATGACCTTTGCAGCAGCAACTGCGGGCCGTTTACCCTGACTAATGAGCTGTACACACTGAGCGGCAAAGTCTTCCCGCTGGTCATACTGGCCAGGCAGGAGTTCAATGGCAAAGCTCTTCACGCCTTCTGGGATTTCCAGCGTCTCATCATGAACCGTATCTACCGGCGGTTCAGACAGGACAACCCGTTTAGCAGCTTCATAGTCCTCATCGGACAATCCTGCAATATCGTAGCGATTGACGATACGCAGCCCCGTCAGCTGGGTCATGCCCAAGGTTCCCACAAGATCTGCCAGGAGTCCTGCTGCTTCAACAGCATACTCCTTCTTTTTTTCCACATAAATCCTTCTCATCGATTCGCTCATGACAGCCTCCCTTAAAAATATTCATTGATAAAGTTTACTTTTTTGGGGAACAACGTTTCAAGCGTCCACAGGGATGATTCTTCTTCCACGTGGATAAAGCCCGCGTCTTTCAGCTCCCGGGCCCCGTACGTCCCGAAAAAGAGCTGGGTCAGACTGGAAATATCCATGAGAACCGTTGGATCATCAAGCGTATTGAAAAGGGTTATCCCTTTTTCATCAAAATGCATCTTCACGAGCATCGTATTGAGGGGCACCTGCTCGTCCCGGATTCCAATGACGAGTTCCCTACCTACAAGGCAATCCGGAACGGAAAGACTTTGCAGGACCTGGGCCGCGTTCACAATCCTTCCCATCATAAAAGGGACCATCCGGGGCGCCAGCTGCTGACTGGAGAGCCTCAGGTACAGCAGGTCATCACAGGGACCAAGATAGGAAAGCTTCTCAAAGGTTCCGTAAAATCCCTTGAAATAACGCAGAAGCTCCAGCTTGGCAGCCGGGGCAAGCGCCATCAGTTCCTGGATGGTTATGATTCCTTTCCCTTTCTGATAGAGGGCATAACCACAGGTTTTTTCTCCGTTTTTGAGCACAACAGTTTCGAGGCCTTCTCGGGATCCTGACCCAAGAAGATTTTCCCACTCCTGGTGGTTTCTTTTGACATATCCTGTATAAGCCGCCATGGCGTCATCATAAACCGGCGCCAGCAGCGCCTCGGCCTCTTTGGTAGAAATCCTATGAAAAGTATACCCCGTAAGGCTCTCGCCTACAAGGTCAATCTCCCGCAGGGGCAATTCATACTGGGTGCGAAGGGCCGTAAAACTAAAGCCATAAGGCAGGTAAATCCCGGCATGGATTGGCATCAGGACGACAAAGGGGACCTTCATGGCCCGCAGCATGGTAAACGTCTTATCCATGAGTTCGCCCATTACGTGGCGTCCTCGGGCTTCTGGAGCCGTGGCGACGCCAACCAAATAAGGCACGCGGAAATCCTTGTTCCTTACATGGATCGTGTAGGGGTTCAGGTGCACCATTGTCATCAGCCGATGATCCTCAAAACCGCCTAACATCTTATTCTGCTTCAATGCATACTCGGAAAAATACCATTCGTAAAATGGGGTCCCTTTTTTTTCGAAACATTCATCCCAGAGCGCCGCCACTTGGGGCAGCGTCTTTTCATTGATGAGACGAAAATCCATGCTCCACCTCCCTTAACGAATGATTGTATTGTATTTCTTGACCATGAAGATGGGGTTATAGGATTCCTTGGCTTTTCGAAGTCCTTCCTTACCCATATCCTCTTCTCGGTTGATAAACTGCACATCTGGCCAGGCATTTTGGACAAAGTCCTTATTGATGGCTGTAAAAAGTCCGCGGACATTGGGATCTGCTTTTTCGACATGGACAACAGCCGTGTGTTCACTGACCTTTTCCCCAAAGGTAAAGGCTTTTACCTGACCATCCAAACGGATGAGGCCGCCACGGATCTTCAGGAATTCCATATTATTCAGTCCTTCTTCAATGGCGCAGGCTTCGCATTTGATCGTTGGATCGGTCTCAGCCCGCTGGGCACACCACGCCTTGCCAAAGGCAATACATTCATCTTTGTTTGCCGCATTGATTTCTTCATAGACGTAATCGGGGTGTTCCTTGATGAATGCATTGTAATGGTTCTTCTTGCTGTGATACTTTCGTCCCGATAAGGTCGCAAGTTTCTCCCGGTCATAGACGTAATCCCAGTTATCCCGGTCCTCTGTGTACTCCGTAATTTCCGGCATGGTTCGTTTGAATCGTTCCATCGTTGATTCATAAATTCCATGAAATTCAAAAGGCCCGCCAAAATATTCTTTCAGTGCGTTCACGATAAGGGGCATATCCTCATCCTTGCCGCCGAAAGGAGGCAGGACGAAGGTAACCCCATTAACGGTGACCTTGAGAATAAGGGCACCATGGCTGATTGCCCAGAATGTGTCATAGCAGCCACGCCAAATGAAGGTCGATCCAAAGCAGCATTCTGAGCCGCGATAATCCGCTTCATTATAGTAGTCATCAAAAATAGGTTTATCCGATATATCGACATGTTTAAATTCTAAAATAAAAATCTCTCCTAACTTTTTTGGATGATACCATTATACCAGATATCATCAAGAGGGGAAAATGACCGCAAAAGGAGAGTGCCTCCGACTTAGGTCAGGGATCCCATTTGATTCAGGTAAATTAAGCGATACCCCATCAAATCATCATAGGTCAGTTTGGTCACACTTGTATTATCCAATGTCAAGTGCCACATGCAGTCAATAGGGGCTTGAAGAATGCAGCATAATAACAGGCGAATCATCCCGCCATGGCTTACGACCATCACTGCCGTGCCATCTTCCATGGCATCCTTGACTTCATTAAGTCCTTTCATTCCCCGTGCCTGGGCCTCTTGAAGGTCTTCAGCACCGGAGAGTGTCACTTGAGTCGGTGTCAGCCAGAGCGTCTGCAGGCGCTTCGAGTCCGTTTTTCTTAAGTCTCTGATCCGGCAGCCTTCCCACTCCCCAAAGGAAATTTCCCGGAATGCAGCAAGGGCCTGTGGGACAAGTTGTTTTTCCTCAGCAAGAGGCCGAGCTGTTTCCTTGGTCCTCATAAGATCGGATGTATAAAGGGCCGTAACCATAAGGTCACGGGCTCGTTTTTTTAGGGAAAGGGCCTGCTCCTGTCCAACTGGACTGAGCGGATGGTCCTCCCAGCCCTGGAAACGGCCTTCTTCATTGGACCTTGTTCGTCCATGACGGACGAGGTAAATGGTTTTCATGTCGCTTTCCTTTCTGTACAAAAGGGCTGGTTGCCGTCATATAGAAAAACGAGCCTATTTCCGAGGCTCGTTTTCGATTGGAAAATCCTGCCTTGGGCAGGAAGTCCCTTATGCTCTTTCGATGTATTCGCCCGTACGGGTATCGATACGAAGCACATCGCCTTCGTTGATGAACAGAGGGACTTTTACCACATAGCCCGTGTCCATGGTTGCATTCTTGTTGCCGCCCGTAGCGGTATCCCCTTTGATGCCCGGTTCCGTTTCAACAACGGTCAGTTCAACCGTATTCGGCAGTTCGACCCCGAGGATCCGGTTATCAAAAGAAGAAATCTTGACGTTCATATTTTCCTTCAGGAAATTCATAGCGCTGCCCAGTTGATCTTTGTTAAGCTCAATCTGTTCGTAGGTTTCATTGTCCATAAAGACATACATGCCATCATTTTCATAGAGGTACTGCATTTCACGGCGAACGACCTCAGCATTCGGGAGACGTTCAGCGGCGTTGAACGTACGTTCAACAACAGCACCCGTGCAGAGGTTGCGCATCTTGGCACGGACAAAGGCTGCCCCTTTCCCCGGTTTGACGTGCTGGAATTCAACTACCTGCCAAGCATCGCCGTCAATTTCAACTGTTACACCTGTTTTAAAATCGTTCGTAGAAATCATTGAAACACCCTCCAAAAATTTTCTTGTTAAGCTTATAGGATTTCCATAAGTTCCTTTTCAACCAGCGTCAGCCGCTCACAACCCCATTCCGTTACAATGACGGTATCTTCAATGCGGACACCGCCCTTGCCCGGCAAATAGATGCCCGGTTCCACCGTTACAATGGCACCCACAGGAATCGGATCCGGATTGCCTTTATTGAGGTTCGGCTTTTCGTGGATATCAAGACCCACACCATGACCCAGTCCATGACCGAAGTAGGCACCATACCCCTTGGACGCGATAAAATCACGAACGGCCTGATCCACTTCAATACCCGTCTTGCCAGGGAACAGGACTTCTTCCCCCAGTTCATTGGCGGCAAGGACAATCTCGTAGATTTCCTTTTGCCAAGGAGCCGCTTTTCCCATGACGACCGTGCGAGTCATATCACTGCAGTAACCGTCATAGATGCAACCAAAATCAAAAGTGACGAAGTCACCTTCCTCAATGACCTTATTTGAGGCCACTCCATGAGGCAGGGCGCTGCGCACGCCGGAAGCAACAATCGTATCAAAAGAGGTTTTCTGGGCCCCTCTTTTTCGCATATTATACTCAAGTTCTGCAGCAAGTTCAGATTCCCTCCGCCCCACTTTGATATGGGGAATGAGTTCATGAAAAGCGTCGTCAGCAATGGCGGCAGCTTTGAACATTTTACGCTGTTCCTCTGGGGATTTGACTGCCCTCAAAAAGACGAGATTCACATTCTTGAAACTTGCTTTAGGAAGGGCCTTTTGCAAGGCCGTGGCTTCCGTATAGGAAAAATAGTCACCATCAAGGGCCAAACGCCATGCTGGTCTTACCTGATCCACGACGGAAAAAAGGCCATGCTGGTGTTCCAGGATTTCACATTCAGGAGCCTGCTGCTGCGCCTGCAGGATGTAGCGCGAGTCCGTAATAAGAACGGCCCGTAAAGCGTCTACATAAAGAAGACTTTCTCCGCCCGTAAAGCCCGTGAAATAGCGAATGGATGAATCCCCCTTGATGAAGATTCCCTGTACGCCTTCCTCTTGGAGGAAGGTTCTGAGCGTAGGTAATGGTTTCATAAGCGACCTCCCACAAAAGTACCCTACTATATTAGCATATTCCCTGCAATTTGCCTATATTGAAACGGGAAAATTTTAGGGAAAGTGTACAAAATCATACGGAATTTTATAGAAAAACCTTTTTCTAGGCTTTTTTGAGGCGCCTTACGAGGGAATAGGGTTCCATGCGGGCGTCCCCAACGGCCGTAAAGATCATCTGTGCATGAGGTGCGGCAGCAATGGGCGTGCCCGTTTCATCCTCCATGTCCGACAAGGTCCAGGGAAAGACCGTTCCCCCAGGCGTCAAGATTTCAAGGGTTTCCCCTTCCTTCACATTGTTTCGCTGCTCCAGCGTCACCCGCCCCGAAGCAGCGTCGTAGTCGTTCACAAGGCCTACAAAATCCGCTGTCTGTTCATAGGAACTTGTTGTATAGACCTGACCGTCTGCTTCCGGTCTGTGTTCAAAAAAGCCCGTCGTATAGGGACGATGGGAAATTTTGAGCAGTTCTTCCTGCCATTCAGGCAGCACGGAAAAGTGTTCCGGATCCCTCAGATAGGCATCAATGGCCTTGCGATAAACGCTCACCACTGTTGCGACATAATGGACACTCTTCATGCGACCTTCAATTTTGAGACTTTTTACGCCGCTTTTGATGAGGTCCGGCAGATGATCCAAGAGACAAAGGTCCTTTGAATTCATGATGTACGTGCCTTGCTCATCTTCGGCAATATCAAAGGCTTCATCAGGACGGTTTTTCTCTTTTAAGGAAAACTCCCAGCGGCAGACTTGTGCACAAGCGCCTCGGTTGCTGTCCCGACCCGTAAAGTAGTTGCTCAAAAGGCAGCGGCCTGAATAGGAAATACACATTGCACCATGGACAAAGACCTCAACCTCTGCATGGATGTTCCGCACGATTTCGGAAATCTCCCCAAGGGACAGTTCCCTCGCAAGGACCACCCGTTCAGCACCGAGCGCCTCCCAAGCCTTGGCGGCCTCATAGTTTGTCACGTTAGCCTGGGTACTGACATGAAGGGCCAGATTCGGTACGATTTTTCGGGCCATCATCCATACCCCGAGATCAGAAACAAGGAGCGCATCCACACCGGCGTCCTCTAGGTCCTTTAGATACGAGGGAAGCTGGGGAAGATCACCATTATGAGGAACAACGTTCACAGTCACATAGACTTTTTTATCCAAGTTATGGGCAAACGTGCAGGCCTCCCTGATTTCTTCCATTGAAAAATTTGCGGCAAAAGCCCTCAGTCCGAAAGCCTTGCCGCCTAAATAGACTGCATCGGCACCATAGCGGAGCGCCATTTTACACTTATCGAGGCTTCCGGCAGGTGCAAGAAGTTCAATTTGATTCATATGTCTACATCTCCATGGATGGCTCGGATCATCGCCTTATGTTCCTCATAGGTCTTGGTAAAACGATGATAGCCATCCTTATCTGCTACAAAATAGAGGTAATCCGATTTTTGGGGATTGAGGACAGCTTTGATTGCCTGCTCGCTGGGACTTGCAATCGGTCCTGGCGGAAGCCCAGGATACAAGTACGTATTATACGGAGAATCCACTTTAAGGTCATCATAGCGAAGGTCACCCTTTTGATGCCCTAAAAGATATTGGATGGTCGTATCGGATTGGATGGGCATATTCTTATGAAGGCGGTTCAGAAATACACCAGCAATAAGAGGCATCTCATCTTCATGAACGGCTTCCTTTTCCACCATGGCAGCAAGGTTCACCACATCACGAATACTCATGCCGCTTGCTTTGATCTGATTCTTTAGCTCCTCATCTAGACGACGGTTAAATTCCTTGACCATGGTGGCAAGGATTTCCTTTTCCGTGGCGCCTTCCGGCAAATCATATGTAGCCGGATAGGCAAAGCCTTCCGCCTTATAGATTACATGGGGATTGGGCGTCTCCATATAAGGATACGGTGCATAATCAATGGCCGCTTGTTGGAAAGCTTCGGCCGAACCCAACTTTTCTTTTTCCAGTTTGGCCGCAATCTGAGGGATGCTCGAAGCTTCAGGCACAGTAAACTTGTTGTAGCGCGTCTTTCCCGACGCAATGATGTCAATGATTTCGGCATCACTCATGCCTGCCGTGATTTCATAATTTCCCGCTTTCAGCATACTTTCCTTATGGGTCAGCTTTGCCGTCAGGAGAAACAATTCCGGACTGCGTACGGCCTTCTCCTCATGAAGCAAAGCAGCTATATCCCGTGTTGTCATGCCATCCTTGATGGTAAAATGGACCAATGCCCCTGTTGCAAGGTTAGCATTGCTGTTGAATCCGTGGAGGTACCAGTAGACAGCGCCACTAAAGGCTGCCAAAAGAACCAGAAGGACACATACAAGCTTTTTGGCCATGTCCTTTGCTCCTTACTCTTCATCCATCTCCTGGGTGATTTCTTCATAGGCCTTTTTAACGGCCTCAAATTCTTCATCCGTCGGATCCACATAGACAGGTTCGCCGTCAGTATCGAACTCAATGCGGGCAATCATGACCGCGTCATCTTCTTCCAAGGCTTCTGCTTCCTCTTCATCCATAGGTTCACGGACAAGAAGGGCAAAACTCTTGTTATCAATAGGGATGACCATTTCTTCTGCATAGTAGGTCTTATTCCCCTTATCGTCAGTAACAACAACCAAAGCCTCTTGATCTTCGGTTTGGAGCATATCTTGATCTTTTGTCATGGCATTACCTCCTTAGGCTGTCCAGATAATTTTGTAAGATGACGACGGCCGCCATCATATCAATGACTTTCTTGCGTTTTTTACGTGTCAGATCTGCATCGATAAGAACCTTTTCCGCCGCCACCGTGGAAAGCCGTTCATCCCAAAGGGTAATCTTTGCATCGGGGAATTCGGTTTGCAGCAATTTGGAAAAAGCCTCACTCGCTTTTCCGCGCTCACCAATGGTTCCATTCATATTTTTGGGGTAGCCCAGGACAAAAGCCCCCACTTCTTCCTTTTGGACCAATTCATGAAGGCGTGCCAAATCATTCTTGGTTCCGCTGCGCCGAATGGTTTCGATGCCGCGCGCAATCAGTCCCATCTCATCGCTTACAGCGACACCGATGGTGCGTGTTCCGAGGTCAAGACCCATGATCCTCATTTTTGGGGCAATTCCTTCAAATAGGATTGAAGAAGGGCTTCAATGAGTTCATAGCGATTGAATTGGCGGATCTTCAGACGGGCATCCTTATAGCTCGTCACATAGGCTGGGTCCCCACTCAAGAGGTAGCCAGCCAATTGGTCAATGGGATTATAACCTTTTTCCTGGAGGGCTTCCACGACTTCGTGGATGGTCCGGGAAACCGTTTCCGTCTTGGAAACGGGTTTAAACATCGTGGTTTCTTGAGTCGTACGTGACATGAACAGTCCCTCCTTTTGGGAAAAACAAGCAGCCCGCTTCCGAAACGAGCTGCACAGCATAAAGTATCTCGGCCATTAGTAAAAATACTGACTGATGGAAACAGGAATCGATTCCTGGAAGAGGACCAACATGACCTCAATAGGAACCTTCATTCCATCCATCATCCAGCGCATGGTCATTTCTTCCCCGCCATAAACAACCATTTCCACGGCAAACTGAATATGGGGGTCGTGGACGTCCACCCCATAGTGCCTCAGCATCATGGTATAGGCATCACGGACAAAGCGCCGGTTGGTCCGGCGAAAGTGCTCATTATCATCACTCTCATACAGATGGCGGAAGAATCCCTCATATTTTTTATACATAAGGAATTTCTTATAAAGAGCTTCGGACCAACTTTTGCTGCCCAGGATATCGCGGCCATGGACGGCAAGAATATGAAGAAACTCATAATGGGCCAGTTCCGTCATAGACGCAAAGGTCCTATCATATGCGTCCCGAGTGACACCGGATTCCCGAACAAGCTCTTCAACACTGATGCATTTTAGCGGTTTCTTCGTAAGGAGCCGACCCATGGCCTCTCCCATCCGTCTTTTAGCATCCATGTAACGACACCTTCTTTATTGAATCATATTTTCAATAACTTTCAGGGTTTCCGCCATGGCCTCGGCAATCTTTCCACTGTTCTTGCCGCCAGCTTGGGCCATATCGAGACGGCCGCCGCCGTTACCGCCCAAGACCTGGGCAGCGGCTTTGACAATCTTGCCGGCGTGGGCCCCTTTCGCAACGGCTTCTTTGGATGCCATGGTCAGAATGTTCACCTTCTGCGGTGCCATAGCTGCAAAGAGGACAACAATGCCGCCCGTCTTGTCACGGAGCTGGTCTCCCATGCTGCGAAGGGCCGATACATCATCGACCTTTACTTCATCAATGAGGACAGGAATCCCCTTGACATCCTTTACTTTATCTCCGGCGGACTGCGCGGCAGCGGCAACCAGTTTTTGTTCAAGTTCAGCCGCGTGATGCTTTTCTGCTTTCAGTTCATCCTGAAGCGCTTCGATCCGGCTCAGTAGGGTGTTGGGACGACCCTTCACCTTCTGGGAAGCGTCCTCGAGGAGGGCTTCTAGTTCCCGGGTGTAAAGAAGTGCTCCATGTCCTGTAACCGCTTCGATACGGCGCAGCCCAGCACCGACGCTTGATTCGCCAAGGATCTTGAAAAGACCAATGCGGGACGTATTGGAGACATGGACGCCGCCGCAAAGTTCCATGCTGTGACCTGGCACATTGACGACGCGGACAATCTTGCCGTATTTTTCACCAAAAAGTGCCATAGCCCCCATTTCCTTGGCCTTATCAATATCCTCTTCGGAAATCTGGACGTCGACCGCATCAAGGATAGCTTCATTCACAAGGTCTTCCACACGGCTTACTTCCTCAGCCGTAAGCGGTGAAAAATGAGAGAAGTCAAACCGGAGCCGGTCCGGTCCAACATAACTGCCGGCTTGGTTTACATGACCGCCCAGGACTTTCTTGAGGGCAGCATGCAGAAGGTGGGTTGCCGTATGATTGCGGGCAATGTCAGCCTTGCGGTCAAGGTTGACTTCAAAGGTGACCGCTTGACCCACCGAGAAAGCACCCGATTCTACCGTTCCTAGGTGGATAGTCGTGCCATCAGGGAGTTTCTTTGTATTTTCCACATCAAAGATTCCCGCGTCAGAAATCAGGCGGCCCGTATCACCAAGCTGCCCGCCCCCTTCGGCGTGGAAGGCAGTATTGGTCAGGATGATCGCAAGGCTGTCCCCTGTATGGCCTTCTTTGATTGGCGTGGTTTCACCTTCTTGATACAGGGCGGCGACCACGCCTTCCTTAGAAGCTTCATCCACCGTGAGTCCTTCCAAATGAAGGCTTCGCGTATCATACATAACAGGGCGGCCTTCCTTATCGTTGCGAGCCTTACGGGCCCGCTCCTTCTGGGATGCCATGGCCTTGTCGAACCCTTCCTTATCCATGGTCATGCCCTGTTCCTGAAGGATTTCATCCGTCACTTCCCAAGGAAAACCAAAGGTATCATAAAGTTTAAAGGCATCGTCACCGCTAAGGACCGTCTTGTTTTCTTTTTTCATGGCGGCAATCTTTTCATTCAGCAGATCCGTACCCTGGGAAAGGGTCTGGAGGAAGCTTGTTTCCTCCATATCGATGACCTTGTCAATGAATTCCTTCTTTTCCACGAGCTCCGTGTAATGCTCACCATACATGGAAATGACCTTATCGGCAAGGGCGGCAAGGAACTTGCCCCGAATGCCAAGGAGACGTCCATGACGGATGGCACGGCGCAAAACGCGGCGCAGGACATAGCCTCTTCCTTCATTGGAAGGAAGGATTCCGTCCCCAATCATGAAGGTCAAGCTGCGAGCATGATCAGCAACAACCTTAAGCGAAATATCGGTTTTGGCATCTGCATTATATTTCTTATGGGAGAGTTCGCAAGCAAGTTCGATGATGGGGAAAATAAGATCGGTCTCAAAGTTTGACGGCTTGCCTTGGATAACGGAAGCAAGGCGTTCAAGGCCGGCACCGGTATCGATATTCTTATGTTTGAGCGGCGTGTAGGTCCCGTCAGCGTTCTGGTTGAACTGAGTAAAGACAAGATTCCACAATTCAAGGAATCGACCGCAGTCACAGCCAGGACCACAGGTTGGTTCCCCACAGCCTTTATCGGCGCCAAGGTCGATATGGATTTCCGAGTCCGGACCGCAGGGACCGCTGCCGATTTGCCAGAAGTTATCTTCCAGACGAACAATACGTTCATCAGGGACGCCTACGACATCGTGCCAGATATGATAGGCTTCGTCATCTTTGGGATAAATGGTGATCCAAAGCTTATCCGCAGGCAATTCCAACTCTTTGGTCAAAAATTCCCAAGCCCAGGGAATGACTTCCTTTTTGAAATAATCGCCAAAAGAGAAGTTGCCCAGCATTTCAAAATAAGTATGGTGACGAGCTGTGCGGCCGACGTTTTCAATATCGTCCGTACGAACACATTTTTGGCAGGTCGTAATGCGCGGAGAAGGCGGTTTCATCTTCCCTGTAAAAAACGGTTTGAACGGTGCCATTCCAGCCCCAATCAGCAGCAGGGTCGGATCATCATGCGGAATGAGCGAGGCACTGGGAAGAACCAAATGACCGTGTGCCTTGAAAAAATCCAAATATTTTTGACGGATTTCATTACCAGTTAAATATTTCATGCAAGTATCTCCCTCGGTTCAGTTCGTTTTGCAAGCTTAACATGCCGATGAGGCATTCCTTAAGTATATAAAATTTACAGATACGTGTCAAACACCGCCCGGTTTGACGCCATATTCCTCGGCCAATTTCCTAAAAAGCGGCAGGGACCGTTTAATGGTATCCCGATTGATGCAGTATGACGCACGGAAATAGCCTGGCACGCCAAAATCTGTTCCCGGTACTAAGAGCAGATCATACTTCATGGCCCGTTTACAGAAGGCATGATCATCTTCTTCCAGGCACTTCGGGAAAAGATAAAAAGCCCCCTGCGGACGTAGACAGGTAAAACCGACACCAATAAGACCCTGATAAAGCAGTTCCCCGTTGATGCGATACGGTTCCGCATCCGTTGGTTTGCCTGCACAGCGGGCCACGACAAGCTGCCAGAGGCTGGGAGCATTGACATGGGTGAGGACCCGAGCCGCTCCGCAAATTGCAGGATATACTTTTTCAAAGCCTGTCACTTCACTGGGAATAACGATATAGCCAATTCGCTCCCCTGGAAGGGAGAATGATTTACTATAGGAGTAGCAGACGATGGTATCCTTATAATATAGTGGAATATAAGGCACTTCATAGCCATGGTAGGCAATTTCCCGATAAGGTTCATCGGAGATGATATAAATGGGATGACCGTATTCCTTTTCCTTGCGCAGTAAAAGCGCGCTAAGGGCTCGGATGGTTTCCTCCGAGTAGATGGCCCCGCTCGGATTATTGGGGGAATTGACAATGACCCCTTTAGTATGGCGTGTCAGGGCCCTTTCAAAAAGGTCCATATTGATTTGGAAATCTTCAACCTGAGCGGGAACAACCACGAGACGGGCCCCGGTTGCCTCAACAAAAGGCCGGTATTCCGGGAAAAACGGGGCAACAATGACAAATTCATCGCCAGGTTCGGCAAGGGCCTTGAAGGTAATGGAAATGGAAGCCGCCGCGCCAGCGGTCATGAACAGATTGTCCTTTGTAAAATGCGTGCCAAAACGACGGTTGATATCCTTTGCAAGGATCTCCCGGACCTCTGGATTACCCGGAGCCACCGTATAGCTGTGGATCTTTTGGGTCGGCACGGTATCAAAGATATCAAGGACAGCCTCCTTGATGTAAGAGGGAGCCGGTACGTTCGGATTTCCCAAGCTGAAATCGTAGATATTTTCCTCTCCGACCTCCTGTGCCCTTTTCCTTCCATACTCAAAGATTTCACGGATCGTCGATTTTTTCGATCCAAGTTCATACATTTTTTCATTGACCATCAGGTTATCCCTACTTTCTGCATCAAAGGCAGTCCGTGAATTGGATGCACTTAGTTGTATTTTAGCACGCTTCCACAACCCATGCCAGTAGCAATTCGACAGGCAGACTGCTAGTGTCTAAAAAAGCCCTCCCTGAGGGAAGGCTCTTTTAGTGAGGTTGTTATTTTCTTTTGCTGCGATTGAAATTAATGAGGCAGCCGGCTTTGATGATTTCCTTTTCTTCCTCGTTAAGGGGCAGGATATAAAGGGTAATGGCTTTTGCCATGCCATCTTTCAGGACATAGGCGGGAATCTCATCCATGGACCCTGCGAGGATTTTCTTGATGGAAGGAACAAAAATGAAATCGTTGACATCAAAGGCAATCGTCTCATCTTTCAAATGAAAGGGCAGCATCCCCCAGTTGATGACGTTGCTGCGATACCGTTTGGTCGCATATTCACGAGTGATGTTGGCAAGGCCGCCGATGACGCGCTGACAGCTGGCTGCCTGTTCACGAGCACTGCCATCACCCGGTTTATTGGCGTAAATGACAGAACCGATTTCCGTATTGGTAAGAGTAACATCTTCACTGCCAGAAATGGTGTGGATGGCGGTAAAAGCAGCTGCCACATCGGCATCCTTTTGCAGGAGGTCTTCGCCTTTTTCACGGGCAAGTTCCAGTTCCTTGACCGCTTTGGTCCGCCCCACATACTGCGGATCACGGCGCGACAGGGTAAATTCGGCAAGCCCCAATGGATTGGAACGATAGGAGGATGTTTCCCCGGAAGGAATAAGTTCATCCGTCGTCGTTACAGGGTCTTCAATCTTGGAACAGACGCGCAGGAGAATATTGTCCCCTAAAGCGGGCAGTTCAGGCCAAGCTTTGATATTCGGTCCCTCATAAAGTTTTTCTTTCGGTTCCGCCTTACCAAAACCTTCGTAGACACGGGCCTTGTAGGCACTGTCATCGAAGTGGTAACTAGGCACATGTCCAAAAGTGTCGGCAAAGGTTTCCGCACTTGTCAGGGCGCCGCCATTTGCAGCTGTTGCGGCAATGCTGCGGGAATCCATGAGGGCCACTGCCGACATCTGCCCCTGACCGGGCTTGCTCCCTTCCCGGTTCGGGAAGTTGCGCGTATTGTGACGGATGGAAAACCCATTGTTGTTTGGCGTGTCGCCTGCGCCAAAGCAAGGCCCGCAGAAAGCCGTCTTGATTACGGCACCGGACGCCATGAGGTCCGTGAGGAATCCTTTTTTGGCAAGGTCCATATAGACCGGCATGGACGAAGGATAGATATTGAGGGTAAATTCCCCAGCACCGATGCTCTTGCCACGCAGAAGGTTGGCCGCTTCTACAACGTTTGTGTAGTTACCGCCGGCGCAGCCGCCAATGACGCCCTGCTGGACCATGAACTTTCCGTCCTTGACTTTATCGGTCAAGGTATATTGGGCACGGCCTTGGGCTACTTTTTCGGCCTTTTTTTCCGTCTCACGAAGGATATCCATCAGATTGGCATTCAGTTCATCAATTTCGTAAGCATTCGACGGATGGAATGGAAGGGCAATCATCGGCTTGATGGTAGAAAGATCAACATAGACGCAGCCATCATAGTATGCCACATCTGCAGGATTCAGTTCCTTATAATCACTTTCGCGGCCGTGTTCCTTGAGAAAGTCCTTCGTATCGCTGTCTGTTCTCCAAATGGAAGACAGGCACGTCGTTTCCGTCGTCATGACGTCAACACCATTGCGATAGTCCGTTGTCATGGAAGAAACGCCCGGTCCGACAAATTCCATGATCTTATTTTTCACATAGCCCTTTTCATAGACGGCACGGCAAATAGCAAGGGCAATATCATGCGGTCCAACCCAAGGAGCCGGTTTCCCCGTCAAGTAGATGGCGACAACACCGGGATAAGGGTTATCCCAGGTATCCCCCAAGATCTGTTTATCAAGCTCCCCGCCGCCTTCACCAACTGCAATGGTCCCGAGAGCACCATAACGGGTATGACTGTCACTGCCAAGGATCATCTTGCCGCAACCAGCGTACATTTCTCGCATATACTGATGGATGACCGCGAAATGGGGAGGGACGAAGATACCGCCATATTTCTTGGCTGCCGAAAGACCAAACATGTGGTCATCTTCATTGATAGTCCCACCGACAGCACAGAGGGAATTGTGACAGCACGTGAGGATATAAGGCATGGGAAAATGGTCCATACCAGAAGCGCGGGCGGTTTGGATAATGCCAACATAGGTAATATCGTGGCTCGTCAGGGCATCAAATTTGATGTTCAGCTGCTCCATATTCGCGCTTTTATTGTGTTCCTTCAAGATACCATAGGCAATCGTGCCTTTTTTGGCTTCTTCTGCTGTTACTTCGCGGCCAAGACGGCTTTTCAGCGTCCCTGCCTGTTCTTCCGGAACAAGTTCCGTACCATTCAGCAAATAGGCACCCTTATCAAACAACTTGATCATGATAACTCTCCTCTCTTTGTTACCTGGCTCTTTTGGGTTATTCTTGCACCTCCATCTTATGGAGGGTTTCTACAACATATTCAGCAAATTCTTCTGCTGTCGCCCCGTCTTTATCCGTCGTAATGACGGCCTTGCGTTCCACTTTGGTACAAAAATCAAGGGCTTTAAAAAGACGGCCCCGTTTTTCAGGGTAACCAATGAATGCCATCATTTCCCCCATCGCCCGAATCAGGCTGGAAGGATCGGCATACTGGGCACGATTGTGCTCAACAAGATAGACCCCCACCCCATGGATGGCTTCAAACATGGCATACTGATCGCCAATATTGGAAGAGCTGGCCGTTCCAAGGCCTCCTTGGTATTCGGCAGCAATATCAGTGAGGATGTCGCCGTATAGGTTGGGCAGCACAAAGACCTGCATACCAGCATTGAATTCCGGGTCCATCAATTTAGCAGACAGGGAATCAATCAGTTCTTCCCGCACATGGATGCCGGGATATTCTTTTTCCATAGCATGGGCCACCTTCAGGAAATTTCCGTCGACGAGTTTGACAATATTGGCTTTTGTTGCCACCGTAATGTTGGTCTTCCCACTACTTTTAGCGTACTCAAATGCATTTCGGAACAGCCGTTCGGCTCCTGGCTTGGAAAGGATCTTGAAGTCAATGGCAAGGTCATCGCCGACGCAAATCCCTTTGTTGCCCCAAATGTATTCGCCTTCAATATTTTCTCTGAAAAAGGTCCAATCTATGCCCTTTTCAGGAATTCGAATGGGACGGACCGCTGCATAAAGCTGCAGCTGGCGGCGCAGCAAACTGTTGGCACTCAGGAGATTGGGCCACCTGTCGCCCGCACGGGGAGTCACGAAAGGTCCCTTTACAAGGATGTCACAGGCCTTGCAGGCCTCAAGAACGGCAGGCGGCAGACTCTTATTCTGACGGGCCCGTTCCTCAATGGTCATTCCTTTAATTGGAACAAATTCCACGCGTTGATCTGCGATTTCCTTTTTCAGCAATTTCCGTGCCACCAAAAGGGCTGCTTTCATGATATAGGGACCAATGCCGTCGCCGGGCATAATGCCCACCTTTACGTGGGATAAATGGAGAAAATCCTTACGGGGCGGCGCTTTCCTAATCCCTTCGATGCGGTCAAGATCCTCTTCAATGAGTTTCCCAAAAGCTTGCTTAGCGCGTTCAATCATTTCTTCACGGTTCATGCTGGTCTCTCCTTTTTGGTTCCATAACGGCCACGCGGCCTTTTGGTTCCATTGTAGGAAATCCCAAGCAATAAGGCCAATACTTATCCTCCCATAAGGATTATACGAAATTTTCTATGTATTTTACCAATTCGGATTTGCGATTCATATCCATCAGAATTTCTAATTGATATTTTTAATTTTATATATAATTTACAAATCTTTTCCTTATTTAAAGGAACAGACCGCCAAGGAAGAATACATGAAGCGCCGCTATCACAACATTGATACTCACATTTGCCACGGATAAGAGAAAGAGCGTCTTGAACATAGTGTTCATTTCCTCTGTCGTCGTTGATTTGGAAGCAGAGTAACTTGACATGATGATGGCACCGCCCGTCGATAATGGGCTGATGGCTGCAGCAAAACTGGTCGCCGTAATGACAGAGATAAGTTCTACATAGTTTGTCTGTCCGGCAAATGTCCGAGCAATCTCGTCAGCGATTGGAAACAGCGTCGGCATGACAACACCCGTCGTAGAGCTGATCCAGGATAGAATCCCGCTTGATGCGGCAATGATAGGTACCACCGTCTGGGCCGTCATATGGCTAGCAAGAAAGTCAGATACCAGCTTGATTCCACCAAGCTTTGTCAGAACATTCACAAGGACGCCCACACCGCAGATCATCATCAAGGTGCCCCAGGGAATCTGACGAATAGCCGTTTTTTCATCGGCACAATGCAGTATGATCAGGACAGAAGCTGCCGCAAAGGCAAAAAGTCCCGTATCAAACTTAAAGCCAATACAGAAAATAACCATAGCCACAATCGAAGCCATCGTAATCTTCTGATTGCGATTAAAGGCGGGAATTTCAGAGAGCTTCAGTGAATTTTCCGAGTTGACGCGCCACCCCTTGTAGCCGATATAGACAACAAGCGTAAGGACAAAGCCGGAAAGTAACGTAGATAGGAAGAGATGCGTCCCAAAGCCTTGGTAACCCAGCGGCTCAGAAAGATTCTTGGCAAGGATGCCTGTCAAGGAAAGAACAGAGGCACAGCCCGCATTGGCTCCCAGTTATGCATAAAGGGCCGTTGCCATGGGATTGATCTTGAGTTCGAAGGCAAGATAGACGGCAAAGGTCGTCATCAAGATTCCAGCAGCAATATGTCCAGGACCAATGGCTGAAATGAAAGCAGAAAGCACAAACATCAAGATGGGAATCAAGTAGGTCCGCTTCCCTACAAGAGCGACGACCTTCTTGGAAAAAAGATTGAGCGTCCCATTGGCAGAGGCCATCCCAAACAGAAAGGTAACCCCAACCAAGGTCACAAACATGGAACTTGAAAAACCTGCAGCAATCTGCTTGGCACTCATCTGTCCATAGGAACCGAGCAGAAAAGCGGCGCCAATGGAAAAGAAGCCTATATTGACTTTTTTGATAAACCCAATGGCAACGACAACGGCAAGAACAATCAATGAAATCAAGGATAGATCCATCATGATGCCCCTTACGAGCAGTGGATTCAGTAGAAAATAGGGGCTACGCCTTTCATCAATAGACGGGCCGTTCGATACCCATACGTTTCTTTAATGAAAGAAATCGTCTGTCCCTTTTCGGCTTCAACGCCGCAAACAAGCGTGCCGGAACCATGACCAATCCTGATTTCTTGAAGCTTACCGCAGGGGGAAAGAATGCTATGGACAAGGGTCCCTGGAATTGCGGCGGCAGCTGCCGTACACATCTCCTCGGATACATTCCAAGAGTCGGAGCAGGGCTTCGTCTTTATTGATTTCTTCCGGCTGTTCCGTCCCATTCATCTATATGGAATCAGCTGTTACAAAAACCAAGGGGTTTGCTGCGTCGACAATGGAAAAGGACAGGCGGCCAAAATCGGGGATCTCAAGTTCATCCACCACATTTCCCGTTGGCAGGATGCCTTTACCAAGGGTACCGCTGGAATCAAGGAAACTAAGCTTGATGAGAGCGGCCGTACCGGGCACGCCAGCAATAGCATAGTCTCCGTCATAACACACCTGGCCATCTGCTGTATTAACCGTTTCAACAATGATTTTCCGGGTATTCGTATACAGGCTTATCCACAGATACTTGGGCAAAGGTGTAATCCACATCGGCATCAGAGCGACTGGATTTTTCGATAATAGCGACCTTGCTGGTTACGGACTGGGAACCGCCAAGTCCGTCGATCTGTTTGCGGTCAGGGCTTCCCATGAGTTTCAAAAGGACGCTGTCCCAATCCTTCCTTTCAGGCGGCATATCCTTTCTTAATAGATAAGCTCCTTTACTCGTTCCCCCACGCATCAACGTGACAGGAAGTTTGATCTTTGTTGTCATCATGAACCCTCCTTATTAGATAGGTAACAGTCATCGTTATTTTCTGAAAACATCATAACAAGAAAAACCTCATAATTTAAATTCATAAAAATTATTTTTAACATGGTAAAAGCGAATGGTTTTATTGGTGGGAGCATGAAAAAGTGCCGCTTTGCCATGCTTTTTTCCAGTGGACTAATGGTATAGATGGTGCTTCGGTTCATGTCATACGTTCATAAAAAAAATAATAATCATGGTTTTTATGAATAGTTTGGGTTATAATTGGTTAAAGATGATTTACAATCTGGAAGAAAGGAGTACAGCCAATGGATTTTCGAGATCTGACCTATCTTCTGGCCATTGCGCGCCAGCAAAATATCACGCGGGCGGCAGAATCCCTCTACCTTAGCCAGCCCACCCTCTCCAAGTTCTTAAAAGGCCTTGAAGGAGAACTTGGACTTCCTTTGTTTGAGAGATTGGGTAATAAATATATCCCAACCTATGCCGGTGAACAGTACATAAAAAAAGCCAAGGAAATCCTGGCCCTCAAAAAAGAACTCGATCAGCAGATGGGCGATATCATAAAAAACAATGAAGGCTATTTAAAGATTGGCTTCCCCGCAATGCGGGGTACGTATATGCTTCCCTGCACGCTGCCTATTTTTCATGATAAGTATCCCAATGTAAGGATTGACCTTCACGAAGCAAATTCCGAATCCCTCATCCAAATGATTATTGAAGGGGACATTGACCTGGCTTTTTTCAATTTTGTAGAGGCCAATCCCGCTCTCGCCTACACCGTCATCAGTCATGAAGAACTGGTGCTTGTCATGAGTGCCCAGCATCCCTTTACGCGCTATGGAAGGAAACGGCCGGGCTGTAAATATCCTTATATGGACCTTCATTTCCTAAAAGACCAAGATTTCATCCTTCAAAACCGGACGCAGCACACACGGCTGATTGTGGATAGGATCTTTCATAAACGCCACATTGAACCCCACATTATCCTTGAAACAAGCAATATCCAAGCAGAAGCCGAGCTGGCAGCACGGAATTACGGCTTTACCTTCATTACGGAAACCCATTTGAAGTATATTCCCAACCGCGACCAATTAGCCTTGTTTTCAATCGGATCTCCTAAGACAACCGTTGATTTTGTAGCAACGTATCGAAAAAATTCCTACCTCCCTTTCCACGCCAAGGAATACATCAAGGTGGTCAAGGAGTTCACCTGATACGTCTCACGCATCCAAAACGCCCACATAGAAACAACACTGCCTGTCAAATCTCTTTTCTCACAACGGTTGGTCTTATAACGAAAATAACAATCAAATGCCCCCAGCCACGTGATTGGCAAGGGGCATTTGATTAAGTTACAGGAAGGAGCGGCTCATAAATATAAAAC
>NZ_AWUR01000012.1:0-3814 GCF_000468835.1 Acidaminococcus sp. BV3L6
GAGCCGCAGAGGCCTAGGATGTGGGACCGACACAGGACAGGTCGGTCCCACATTTTTATGTTGACATCTGCATCCTTGTATGATAGTCTATATAGGCAACTTTGAGGGATTTTGAATGTAAGTGAGGTGTTAAAACATGGCTGCGAACAACAATCGTATTGGTATTACCCTGGCCTGCACCGAGTGCAAACAGCGCAACTACCAGACCACGAAGAATAAGAAGAACGATACGGACCGTATCGAAATCAAGAAGTACTGCAAATTCTGCAAAAAGCACACTTTGCATAAAGAAACGAAATAAGGTGGAGCAATTATGGCATCGACTCAACTCACTCCCGATGTAAAAAGCTCCGGCGGAGCGTTGGGGTTCTTCCGGGATGTGAAGAACGAAATGAAAAAGGTAGCTTGGCCCAATCGGCGGGAACTGGGTGGATATACGGCAACGGTCATTGTTGCTGCCATCACGTCGTCCCTCTTAATTTGGGCAATTGATGCTGTCTTCTCCGTACTGTTCCGTTTAGTGATGGGAGTGCAATAAGCATGGAAGGTCAAAGACACTGGTATGTCATTCATACCTATTCCGGGTATGAAAACAAAGTGAAACTGAATTTGGAGAGTAAGGTCCATTCCCTAGGGATGGAAGACATGATTTTCCAGGTTCTCGTCCCCATGCAGGACGAACTAGAAACCAAAGACGACCAGCAGAAGGTTGTGAGCCGCAAGGTATTCCCCGGCTACGTCCTGATTGAAATGATTGTTGACGACCGCACGTGGTACGCTGTCCGCAATACGCCGGGTGTTACCGGTTTTGTCGGCACGGGCACCAAACCCATTCCTTTATCCCCACGCGAAGTAGCGCGTATTCTCGGGAAACAGTCCACTGGGAAGAAGGAAGCTTCCGTGGAAGCTCCGATTCGCATGAAATGCCCCGTTGAATTAGATCAGACCGTTCGTATTAAAGCCCCCGGCTTTAATGATATGGTAGGAACGGTGGCGGAGATCAGCGACGAACAGCAGAAGGTCAAAGTCATGATCGAAATGTTCGGCCGCGTCACTCCGGTTGAAGTCAACTTCTCTCAAGTAGAAGCAATAGAGTAAGATAGGAGGTGGAATTGATATGCCAAAGAAAGTCATTAAGATGGTAAAATTGCAGGTTCCTGCTGGTAAGGCAACTCCGGCACCTCCTGTAGGCCCGGCACTTGGTCAGGCTGGTATCAACATCATGGCCTTCGTCAAGGACTTTAATGCCCGCACCGAAAAACAGGCTGGTCTCATCATCCCTGTTGAAATTACGGTATTCGAAGACCGTTCCTTTACCTTCATCACGAAGACTCCTCCCGCTGCTGTCCTTCTGAAAAAGGCCGCTGGTATCGATAAAGCTTCCGGCGAACCAAACAAGAACAAAGTAGCGACGATCAAACGTGACAAAGTCAAGGAAATCGCTGAAACCAAAATGAAGGACCTGAACGCTGCAGACGTTGAAGCTGCTATGCGCATGGTCGAAGGCACTGCCCGCAGCATGGGTATTGTCGTAGAAGACTGATTTGAGTCTCAATCAGTGGGAGGCGAAAGCCGCTCGCACCACTAGGAGGAAAAAGTACAATGACTAAAGCTGGTAAGAAGTATACCAATGCTGCAAAGCTGATCGAAGCTGGCAAGGCATATACTCCGAAAGAAGCTGTTGAACTGGTTAAAAAGACTTCCGTCACCAAATTCGACAGCACTGTTGAATGCTCCGTTCGCCTCGGTGTCGATCCGAAGTATGCTGACCAACAGGTCCGCGGTGCTCTGGTTCTGCCCCATGGTACTGGTAAATCCAAGACTGTTCTTGTTTTTGCCCGCGGTGCAAAAGCTCAGGAAGCTCAGGATGCAGGTGCTGACTTTGTTGGTGCTGAAGAGCTCGCTGACAAGATCAAAGGCGGCTGGTTCGACTTTGACGTCTGCGTAGCAACGCCTGACATGATGGGTGTGGTTGGCCGCCTTGGTAAACTCCTCGGTCCTAAAGGCCTCATGCCGAACCCAAAAGTCGGAACGGTTACCATGGATGTAACCCGTGCCGTAAATGAAATCAAAGCTGGTAAGATTGAGTACCGTACCGATAAAGCCGGTAACGTACAGACCTCTATCGGCAAGGTTTCCTTTGATGCTGATAAACTGCTGGATAACTATATTACCCTGATCTCCACGCTGATCAAAGTAAAACCCTCCGGCGCAAAAGGCCAGTATATCAAGAGTGTTACCCTGTCCACCACCATGGGCCCTGGCGTACACATCGATGTGCTGAAAGCCGACAGCAACAAGTAATCAATTCGAAAATGACCATCGGACCGCAGACAGTAGGTGCGTAAGCCTAACGTTACAAAACGCCTGCCTAGGTCGGAGTGTTTGGATAAATACGACCTCCGGCGGCCTGCCGAGAGGTCTTTTCATTGATTCATATATCTAAACGCAAGGAGGTGTTTCTTGATGCATAGCATTCGTCCTGAAAAGGCTGCGAAAGTAGCCGAACTCAAGGATCTGATGACTGGCTCCAAAGGTGTCATTCTCGTTGACTACTGCGGTCTGACCGTAGCAGAAGACACGGATCTGAGAAGAAAGATGCGTGAAGCTGGTGTAACGTACATGGTTGCGAAAAACACCTTCGTCCGTATCGCTGCTAAAGAAGCAGGAATCGAAGGGCTTGACAGTTTCCTCGAACACAACACGGCATTGGCATTTTCTGCTGAAGATCCTGTTGCTCCTGCTAAGATCCTTTCCGAATTCGCAAAGGACCACAAAGCCCTTGAAATCAAAGCTGGTATCCTTGATGGTGCCGTCATCGGTCTTGACGAAGTCAAAGCCCTGGCAGATCTGCCGAGCCGCGAAGTCCTGCTTGCCAAACTCATCGGCAGCATGCAGGCCCCGATTTCTGGACTCGTCAACGTCCTTCACGGTACGCTGCGTAACTTTGTTTACGTTGTCGACGCCGTTCGTCAAAAGAAAGAACAGGAATCTGCCTAATGGTTGGTTCGATTCTGCGACCTAAACATATTCTATTTAAAAATTTTGGAGGAATTTAAAATGACTAAAGAAGAAATCATGCAAGCCATTGAGAGCATGACTGTGCTCGAACTCGCTGACCTCGTTAAGGCTATGGAAGAAAAATTCGGCGTTAGCGCTGCTGCTCCTGTAGCTGTTGCTGCTGCTCCTGCTGCCGGCGGTGCTGCTGCTGCTGAAAAGACCGAATTCGATGTTGTCCTGACTGACTGCGGTGCCAGCAAGATCAACGTAATCAAGGTTGTTCGTGAACTGACCGGCCTGGGCCTGAAAGAAGCCAAAGCCGCTGTTGATTCCGCTCCTAACACCCTGAAGGAAGGCGTTTCCAAGGCTGATGCTGAAGCTATGAAAGCTAAGCTGGAAGAAGCTGGCGCTAAGGTTGAACTGAAATAATCTTGGCTGATTGAAAAAGACTGCAGAGGAGTTTCCTCTGCAGTCTTTTTTTGTTCTACAATAAGGGATGGGGTGAGGAATTGTTCTTTCCTCACCCCATCCTTGCATAAAAAGGTTCTATAATAAATGTTGGGGTGAGGAAATATTCTTTCCTCACCCCATTTTTGCATAAAAAAGTGGACATAGACGGCATCCACTCTTACAATTAAATCGCCAAACCTAAATGAAAGGAAGATGGCCTATGTCCACATTTGATTATATAGCAAATTCCTTGAATGTCAAAGGTAACGTAATAAAAAAATGCATCCACAGTGAGCAACAAATTGAATTTATTATGGAACTGAATCGAGCTGTTGTCCAATGCCCTAATTGTCATGCGAAGACT
>NZ_AWUR01000013.1:0-500 GCF_000468835.1 Acidaminococcus sp. BV3L6
TCGGAACGGGGCATTCGTTGCATGACGTCGTCAGCCTGCTTCGCGTTATTCCGAGCATCTGAACCAATCTGAGCCCCATTCGAATCATGTAAATAGAAGAAAGACCAGAACGCACGGCGCCAAACTGCCCCTCCTCATCCACCACCAAAAGGACTTGCCTTCTGCTTTGCAGAATCAAGTGGCTTTTGGTCCCCCGCCTTGGCAAGGCGGAACGGCTTTCGCCGTCTCCATGGCGAAAGCACGGTGGCAAAAGACCGTAAGAAAAATCGGCAAGGTAAGCCCTAACCCGGACGCAGTCGTAGGTTCGGTTTTGGGCTATTAGCTTTTTATAGCTATTGTAAGAGGCGTGGCTTTTTGAAATATAGAAATCATGATAGCGGCTGGAACATCCTGTGTACAGCCATTTGCCTTAGGACTCGATGCGCAGCATCAATCCGCCTTGGTAAGGCGGATGGCTTTCGCCGTCTCCATGGCGAAAACACGGAGGCAAAAGACCGTAA
>NZ_AWUR01000014.1:0-33960 GCF_000468835.1 Acidaminococcus sp. BV3L6
CCAAAAACCGTTTCTGATCTACGGCATGTGTGATGAAACCTTCGCCCTGATCTTTGCCAAAAAGCCCCATCCCGACGTTGACCCAGGCTGGTTCATGCTTTTTGTTACGCTGCTTGACTACACGTACTGGTTTACAAGCGCAGCCCTTGGCGGCATTTTTGGTTCCCTCGTTCCCTATGACACAAAAGGTATTGACTTTGTCATGACAAGCATGTTCATTGTCATTTTTGTTGAACAGGTTCGCCAGCAAAAAACGCCGCTCACCGCATCCATCGGACTTTGCTCTGCCGTAATCTGCAGGCTTCTATTTGGTCCCAACCACTTCCTGATTCCCACCATGATCGTGATTCTCATTCTCGTAACGGGCCTGCGCAAACGAATTACCCAAAAAGGAGGCTTTCCTTCATGACCTTTTTTGAAGAAGCCATTACGATTGGCGTCTGTGCCGCGGCAACCATCCTGACCCGCTTTCTTCCTTTCTTTGTCTTTTCATCTAGGCGCCCCACACCGCCTTTCATGACTTATCTGGGAAAGGCCCTGCCACCCGCCATTTTTGCCATGCTTTGCGTCTACTGCCTGCGCCATATCACCTTTCTTGTTTCGCCCTACGGACTGCCAGAATTATGTGCGTCAGCCGTCACCGTTTTCCTGCAGCTCAAAAAGCGCAGCATGATGCTTTCCATGGTCGTTGGAACGGTTTGTTACATGGTGCTGATTAGGCTCTGACAATCTGCTCGCTGCACGGATTTTGCTCACATCAATGAAATCGTAATAGTCCCGCGATTTAGAAAGGATGAACGAAGGCAAAGAACGTTTTCCTACTTGTTAGAGACAGCAAAAAAGGGCTCCATCACCCGAGCCCTTTTCTTCCCCACATCCGGATCTCCAAATTATAGATTCGGCCGTCCAGGCAATTCATTATTTTTTTGATAGACGACCCACTCACCAATATTGGTTCCATGGTCCGCCATGCGCTCGATATATTTGATGATGAGCACGTAATCCACATAGGCACCCGTACTTAACCGGTCTTCCTGGTTCTCGATTTTATTGGAAAGATCATAAAGCAATTGGTTGAAGTGGGCATCGACAACATCATCCTTATCCTTGATCAGTTCCGCGGTCTTGGAATCCCCACTTAGGTAACAGTCAAAGGCCGTCGTGACAAGACCCTCCATATCTTCATAGAGATGATCGACCCCTTTCGGCAGTGGAAGGGGATTTTTCATTCCCGCAATACGCAGCACATAGCTGCTGATATCGGAACAATGATCTGCAATCCGTTCCATATCCCCTAGGATCTTGAAGGTTCCGACAAGACCCCGCCAATCACCGGCAACGGGTGACTGCAGGACCTGGATATTGAGGTCTTTGTGCATGATATCACGGATCATGTTATCAAAGGCCTCATCACCATCACGGATTTCCCGTGCCATATCGACATCCATGCTGAGCATGGCTTGCCCCGTCCTTTTGACTGTATCCTTGAGCGCGCAAATGAGCTTTTCCACATCTTTGTGCATTTCTTCAAGGGACTCTACATAGGCATCCCGCATGTTTATTCCTCCTTTTGGCATCAACCGAACCGGCCCGTAATGTAAGATTCCGTACGAGGTTCGTTAGGATTGGTAAAGAGTTTTTCGGTTCGGTCCATTTCCACCAATTCACCCAAGTAGAAAAACGCTGTTCGGTCGGAAATCCGTTTGGCCTGCTGCATATTATGGGTCACGATGACAATCGTATATTGTCGCTTAAGTTCCAAGGCAAGATCCTCGATTTTCTGGGTAGAAATCGGATCTAGGGCACTTGTTGGTTCATCCATAAGGATCACGGAAGGCTGCGCGGCAAGTGTCCTTGCAATGCACAGGCGCTGCTGCTGCCCGCCGGAAAGGCCTAAGGCACTCGTGTTGAGTCGATCCTTGAGTTCATCCCAAATGGCAGCTTGCTTTAAACTTGTCTCTACGAGGCCGTCTAGGACGGACTGACTCGTAATGCCCTGGACGCGCGGCCCATAAGCAACATTATCATATATACTCTTAGGAAACGGCGAAGGCTGCTGAAAGACCATCCCCACCCGATAACGCAGGAGCAAGGAATCGATTTCCGTAAAGATATCAAGCCCTTCAAACTTGATGGATCCTTCAACGCGGCAGCCCTCAACAAAATCATTCATGCGGTTAAGTGTCTTAAGAAGCGTGGATTTCCCGCATCCGCTCGGTCCAATAAGAGCAGTGATCTCATTTTTGCGGACCTGCATGGAAATATCCTTCAAAGCTTGATTCTTTCCATAGAAAAGATTCACGTGCTGAATATCAAATGTCAGGTCCTCCGATCTTGCATCTAGTTTTTCCATGGATCAAATTCCTCCCATTTTCTTTTCCATGCGCCAGCTGATATAGCGAGCAAGCGCATTGAAAATAACAACGACCAACATCAGGATGGCACTCGTGACCCCTGCGATTTGCGCCGCATTGGGATCAAGCGCTTCCGTCCGTAGTGCCCAAATATGAAGGGCCAAGGTTTCACCCGGCCTAAACGGGTTCAGCGGACAGGATTGGCTTAAAATATCCCAGTTTGACCAGTCGATGTCCGTGCTCATTCCCGCCGTAAACATCAGGGCGGCCGCTTCCCCAAAACCACGGCCAGCAGCGAGGATAAGACCGGTCATGATACGCGGGAAACATGCGGGCAGCTCGACGTGGATCAGTGTCTGCATCCGGGATGCTCCAAGGCCCAGGCTGCCCAATTTATAAAACGGCGGCAGTCCTTCAAGGGCGTCCTCCGTAACAGAGGCAAGCATGGGCAAGGTCATGATGGAAACAGACAGGGCCCCGGCCATCAGGTTCCATTGGGAACCGGTCATGACGATAAAGACCAGATAACCAAATAGGCCAACAACAATCGATGGAAGGGACGCGAGGGTTTCAATCGCCATCCGGACCCATTTGGTCAATTTACCATGACCGGCGTATTCTGCAAGAAAGATTCCTGCAGGAATCCCCCATAAGGCGCTGAAAAACAGGGCCAGGACCACAAGATAGAGGGTATTGAAAAAGATGCTGGAAAGGGAATCGAGAATATCTGGATTTACCGACAAGAAACCCTGCCCGATAACAAAACCAACAAAGATAGTGAGCAGCAAGGCCGCGCCAAAAGCCCCCGCATAAAAAAAGCCGGTCATGATGGACGATATCATTCTTTTTCGCTTGATTCGGTTCAGCCCCGTTTCCTTAGAGGACTCATCATGGCGGGGGAACGAAAGAATTTCTTCAATCATTGGTCAGCCCCCTTTAAGCGCTTTTTACCCACGTGATGGATAATAAAAATCAGGATGAATGAGATGACAAAGAGCAGCAACGCCAGCGTCCAAAGTGCGGCATTATATTCGCCGCCTTCCATGGCACTTCCCATATCAGAAGCAATGACCGTTGTCATGGCCGTTGCCGGCAGAAATAGGGAGGTTGGGAAAACCTTCATTTGACCTACAACCATAGCCACGGCAAGGGCTTCGCCCAAAGCACGGGCAAGACCTAGGACAATCCCTGTAAAGATTCCCGTTCGGGCAGAAGGAAGAACAACGGTACGGATTGTCTCCCAACGTGTCGCACCAAGGCCATAGGCTGCATCACGCAGGCTCTTGGGGACAGCCATCATGGCATCGGAGGCCATCATAGTAATCACGGGAAAAATCATAGTTGCCAGCACCAAAGAAGCAGAAAGGACGGAAAAGCCAAAAGGCATCGTGAAAAATTTCCGTAAAAAAGGAATCAGCACGGTAAGACCAATCCAGCCATAGATGACAGAGGGAATCCCCGTAAAAAGTTCAATAAAAGGTTGGACATGGCGCCGTGACGAAGGGGATGCAATTTCCGTCATATAAATGGCCGCCGCAAGACTGACTGGAAGGGCAAATAAAAGGGCCAGGAGGCAGATGACAAGGGAGCCCGAGATAAACATGGCAGCCCCCACCTGCCCTCCGCCGGACGCTGTATCAGAAGGGGCCCACTGCCCACTGAAAAGAAATTCCTGTAACGAATGTCCAAAGACCAGAAACGTCTCACTGCCGCGCATAAAAAGGAACAGGCCTATACAAAACGGAAGTAAAGCCGCTGTAAACCCGCATAGCTTTACTCCCGTCGTTGCAAGGAGTTCCCTGTGATGGATGGCTGCTGCATGCTGCAGCATCGCTTTTTCCTTCATAGAAAAATCTCCCTTTCTCAAAGCTGGAAAGATGGACTTAATCGTGGTCTGGATCCTTCAGCTCTATCTTGCTGCTGACACCGTAACCCAGTTCTTCAATCCGTTTGCCGTAATCAGCAGAACCAATGAATTCGAGGAAAGCTTTGACCGCCGGTTTCGGGTCTTTTGCCGTGTAGATATGTTCAAACCCAAAGACGTTATACTTACCGCTGTAGGTGTTTTCCAAGGTCGGGGCAACGCCGTCAATAGCTATGGCGGCGACCGTATCATTCTTTACAAGATAAGGCAGGGCCACATATCCAATGGCACCTTTATTCTGGGCAACACTCTGGAGCAGGAGTCCGGAGTTATCCGTCTCAAGGGACTTATTGGAAACTTCTTCCACTCCGCCCAATGCATACTTCGTAAAGAGGGCACGCGTACCGGAAGTCTTCGGACGGGTAATCAGGACAATCGGTTCGTCCGGACCGCCGACTTCTTTCCAATTCTTGATTTTCGTCGTAAAGATCTCTTTTAGCTGCTGGCTGGTCAGGTTCTTTACAGTGGCAGCTACATCCTTATTGACAATGGTCGCAACGGTCATAACGCAGATCTTGTGGTCAAGGAGATTTTCTGCTTTATCCTTAGGCAGTTTGGATGCAGCCGGAACATCGGAGTTTCCCATATCGACAGAGCCTTCGGAGACCTGTTTGAGACCGGTGCCGCTTCCCCCAGCATTAAGACTGATGGATACATCTTTATGGTTCTTCTTGAAGGCTTCTGCTGCATCCTTGACAAGCGGCAGGAGAGCCGATGAACCAGAACCCGTAATGTTTCCGGAAAGAGCCTTTTCGCCACCCGTCGTTGCTGCCTTCTTACCTCCGCAGCCAGCGAGCCCAACCACCATCATAGCTGTCAAACTCATCAGCAATCCTTTTCTTAACGCGCTTTTTACTTTCATCAATGATCCATCCTTTCTTACGCCAATCTTTTTTATGAGCTGTATTGGTTTTGCTTTATGAATAGCCTACCCCACCTCTGTAAAGATTGACCTTTTCTTCCTGTAAAAATTTCGTAAAAACAAGCACGCCCGAAAGTACGTCCTCATCATGGGACAGCCTTACCCCATTTAGCAAAGGGCAATTGATTTGAGAACATGGCCAAAACTGCGGGTCTTATGGTAACTTTGTTACAGATTCACACCATAAATATGAACCCTTGGTGTCACTAGTTGAAATCCATCCGAACCATGATATGATGAACCCGTAACCTAAAAAGGAGGTCATATTATGCAGCGATTTACACTTCCAAGAGATATCTATCATGGCTATGGCTCCATGGAAATCCTTAAAAATTTAACAGGAAAACGTGCCATAATCTGCACCGGCGGAGGTTCCAGCCGTCGGAACGGTTCTCTCGGTAAAGCCGAGGCCTACCTCAAAGAGGCAGGCATGGAAGTAAAGATCTACGAAGGTATCGAATCCGATCCTTCAGTAGAAACTGTTCTTAAAGGCGCCAAGGTCATGCAGGAATTTGGTCCTGATTGGATCATCGCCATTGGCGGCGGCTCCCCCATTGATGCCGCAAAAGCCATGTGGATCAAATATGAGTACCCATCCATCACCTTTGATGAAATGCGCAAGGTCTTTGGACTCCCCAAATTAAGGCGCAAAGCCCATTTTATCGCGATTTCGTCCACATCAGGCACGGCCACGGAAGTGACCAGTTTTTCCATCATCACCGATTATAAAAGCGGAATCAAGTACCCGATTGCAGACTTTGAGATTACACCGGACATGGCCATCATCGATCCTGAATTAACCCATGGCATGCCCCCAAAACTCGTGGCACATACTGGTATGGATGCCTTTACTCACGCCGTGGAAGCCTATGTGTCAACGGCTCATTGTGAATTTACGGACGCCCTTGCCATCCATGCCATAGAAATGATTCAAAAATATCTGATTCCCTCTTACCAAGGCAACATGGAAGCAAGGGATAAGATGCATGATGCGCAGTGCCTTGCTGGGATGGCCTTTTCCAATGCCCTCCTGGGGATTGTCCACTCCATGGCCCATAAAACAGGAGCAGCCTTTGCTGATTATGGGGCCCACCTAATCCATGGGGCAGCCAATGCGATGTATCTGCCAAAGGTTATCCAGTTTAACGCGAAAGAAGAAGCGACCAAAAAACGCTACGCCATCATTTGCGACTACATGAAGCTGGGAGGAACGACAGACGAGGAAAAAGTCCATCTCCTCATTGACTGGATTCATAATACGCAGAAAGAGCTGAGGATTCCCCGTGCCATCCGTTTCTATGGAAAGGATGCCCTTCCGACAGAGCAAGGGTTCATTCCGGAAGCCGTCTTTGAAGAAAGACTGCCCCAAATTGCCGAAGACGCCCTTTTAGATGCCTGCACCTCGTCCAATCCCCGTAAACCGACGGAAAGTGAGCTGAAAAAGCTGCTCCAAGCCTGCTACTACGATAGGGATATTGATTTTTGAAGCCAACGGCGCCCCTTTCAGATGCATCAAAAGCTCCAGTCCTCCTTTAAAGAGGGCTGGAGCTTTTCTTACGCGCAATGAAATGGTTGAAATAAAAAGATCGATCTGGGAGGGTGGGTAAGGCACTCAATCATGGATCTTCAGCTGGTGAAGGGCCTGGACAAATTGGGGATCAAAGTGATTCACAATGTCGCTGCGGCCCCGGTCAAGGGCTGCAATGGCGCTACGGTCTTCTGCTGAAAGGGTAAAATCAAAGACATCTATATTTTGCTTCATCCGTTCCAGATGGGTCGACTTTGGAATGACGATGACGCCACGGTCAAGATTCCAGCGCAAAGCCACCTGGGCGGCGGACTTGCCATACTTTTTCCCGATTTCTGTTAGGACCGGATGGGTGAAAAGACCATGTTTTCCTTCTGCAAAAGGCCCCCAAGCTTCCGGTTTCACGCCATAGTGTTTCATAAGTGCCAAGGCATTTTCCTGCTGAAAGAAAGGATGCAGCTCGACTTGGTTAACTGCTGGCATGACGCGAACAGTCTCACAAAAATCAGCAAGGATATGAGGATAGAAATTACAGACCCCAATAGCTCGAACAAGTCCCTTGTCATGCGCCTCTTCCATGGCCCGATAGGCACCATAATAGTCCCCCATGGGCTGATGAATCAAGTAAAGATCCAGATAATCAAGGTTCAGCTTATCAAGGGAAACCTTCAGGGCTTCCTTAGCCTTTTCATAAGAAGCATCTTGAACCCATAGTTTCGTCGTAATAAAGAGCTCATTCCGAGGAATCCCGCTTTCCTTGATTGCCTCTCCAACAGCTTTTTCGTTGAAATACGCGGCAGCCGTATCAATGAGCCGGTACCCAGTTTCAAGGGCCATAAGGACACTTTCCCTGCAAATTTTTTCGTCGGGAACCTGAAAAACACCAAATCCCAGTTGGGGCATCTTGATTCCCTGATTAAGGGTCACTTCCTGCATAAGGATTCCACCTTTCTTATTTTCTATCATATAATTTTTCAAATTGATTGCTGAATATGCCAATCTTTCTTATACTATAGCGAGAAATCCGTTTCTTGTACATTAGTAATATAGTATAATAGTATTTATAAAATAAATAGTGGAGGTGCGTATGATTGAATTTGAGCATCTTTTCCAATTCGTTGCCTTTGGAACGTACGGCACACTTTCAAAAACAGCAGAAATCCTGCACGTCTCACAGCCGACACTGACAAGGAACATGAAACTTTTGGAAAAGGAATTTGGTGTCATTCTATTTGCGCGGTCAAAAAATCACATTGCCCTCAATGAAAATGGGCTGCTTGCCATAAAGGAAGCAAGAAAGATTCTCTCCGAAATAGAAGTCATGACGGATAAAGTCCGTCAGCTCGACCGCTCAAGGCATACCTTGTCACTGGGAAGCTGTGCCCCCTATCCTGTCATGGACTTTGTACGGCTGGCAACGGAACTCTATCCATCGCAGTCACTGACAACGGAACTGCGCAGCACCGAGCCCCTTCTTCAAGGGCTGCGGGATGGGCGATACAATGTCATTATCCTGCCTTTTAAGCCGACTGACAGCGCACTCATCGCTCTCCCCTTCGGCAAGGAATCACTGTACTTCAACCTTCCCAAAGGGCATCCCCAGGAAAAAAGCTCCTCCCTTTCTTTTTCCGATTTGGACGGGACTGCCATGATTGTTTATTCCCACATCGGGTTCTGGAAGGATCTCATCAAGGAAACAATGCCCCATTCCCGTTTCCTGCTCCAAGAACAGAGAGATGACTTTTTCGAGCTGGAGAAAGCTTCCTCCCTGCCTTCCTTCATTACGGACCGTGTCCTTAGTGAAGAACCTCTCAAAAATCGGACGGCTGTCCCGATTGTGGACCAATCGGCCCAGATTGAGTACTCTCTTGTCATGACAAAAAAGATGGGCCAACGCTATCCCCTCTTTACTAAATGGCTAAAACAAAAATAAAAACAAAAAATCGGGTCCTCCTTTGGGAAGACCCGTTTTTGTTTAGACGGAAAGGGAAGACAGGACGGAGGCCTTTGTCACAATGCCGCGGAAGACATCATGCTCATCCACTACAGCAAGAGGATACTGCGTCTTTGCCGCCAGAGGGACAATGGAAGAAACTGGAGCATCAAGATTGCGTACAAAAGGAACCTCCCGAATGATGGCTTCTTCAAAAGTCTTCTTCCCATCCCGCACGGAAAGGGCTCCTTCCAAGGTGATGATTCCGTCAAAGTGCATATAATCACTCACCACATAGGCACTTGAAACGCCGCTCGCGCGCATGCTGTTAAGGGCCACATTGGCGCCGTCGGTCTTTTTTATGACCGAACCGGGAACGGTCATGATGTGCTTAACCGTGAGCACCTTGGTTGTATCAACACTGTCAATAAAGCGGCGGACATAGTCATTGGCCGGTGCGCTCAGCATTTTTTCCGGTGTATCAAGCTGGATCATGCGTCCGTCCCGCAAAATGCCCACGCGGCTTCCCAACTTAAATGCCTCATTGATGTCATGAGTAATGAAGATAATGGTCTTTCCCGTCTGCTCCTGGATGCGCAGCAGCTCAAACTGGAGATCATTTTTCACAAGGGGATCAAGGGCGGAAAAGGCTTCATCCATGAGCAGGATATCCGGGTCGCTTGCCAAGGCCCTGGCGATACCAACGCGCTGCCGCATCCCGCCGGACAAACTATCAAGACTCTCCCGTTCGTGCCCTTCAAGACCCACCATGCGAATCATTTCAAGAGCCTTGGCCTCCCGTTCCGCCTTCTTGACGCCGCGGATTTCAAGACCATAGCCCACATTGCCCATGACATCCCGATGAGCGAGAAGACCGCCGTTTTGGAAGACCATGGAAATTTTTGTCCGCCGCAGCTTCTGAAGTTTTACTTCATCGTACGCAGTGATATCTTCCCCGTCAATGAGGACTTCTCCCCGGCTGGGCCGATGCAGCATATTGAGGCAGCGCACAAGGGTCGATTTGCCGCTGCCAGACAGCCCTATAAGTACAAAGATTTCTCCTTTTCCCACCCGAAAGGACACGTCCGTCACAGCCGCCGTCATCCCGGTTGCTTCAAGGACATCCTGTCTTGTAGCCCCAAGTTCCAATAGCTTATAGGCCATTTTCTTTTCACCGCGAAAATCCAGAGGGGCAAAGATTTTGTAGAGGTGCCGGACCTCGAGAATGGGCGTTTGTGTCATTGGGATTCCTCCTTCCGAATCACGCTTTGGGTCAGACGGTCAAGCAGGATCGCAATGATGACGATACTGAGTCCTGCCGACAGACCACGACCTGATTCCATACGGTTGATGGCGATGAGGACTTCCATACCAAGGCCGTTGGCACCGATCATGGAACTTGTAACGACCATAGCAACCGCCATCATCATGGTCTGATTGATACCCGTCATGATCGTAGGCAGGGCCTGAGGGATCTGCACCTTGACGAGGGTCTGGAAGCGTGAGGCCCCAAATGAACGAGACGCTTCGACTACTTCTGGATCGACTTGCTTGATTCCATGACTGGTCAGCCGAATGACAGGAACAACTGCATATACAACGGTTGCAAGGACGGCAGGCACCTTTCCTGGCCCCAGGAGCATGACTGCGGGAATCATATAAACAAAGGTCGGCATGGTCTGCATGGCATCAAGAAAAGGCCGAATCAAAGGATCGGCCCGTTTGATGGAGGCAAGGAGGACGCCAATGGGAAGACCAATCAAAAGGGAAAAGAACACAGCCGCAAGGACAATGGAAAGGGTTTCACACATCATCTGCCAGTAACCCAAAAGACCGATAAAAAAGAGCAGCCCGCCAAAAAAAGCGCCTTTGCGGTAACTATTCATCAATCTGCCGCCGCCATAGGTCACGGCAAGAATCAAGATCCACCAAGGAATTGCGTCAAGTCCGCTGTTAAGGGCCCCAACAAAGATACCAATGAGACGCTTGAAGGAGACGAAGAATTCTCCATAATGAATGTTGATATAACGGACAAAAGCATCGACGGGCTCAGCCACATTGATGCGAAGGTTCGGAAACGTTGTGAGATAATTGATCATAAGGGCTCCTTTCCCAGTTAAAGTGCTTCCCTCAGTTTGGCTGCGTCTTCTGGCGTCAGCCAAGCATCAACAAGTTCCCCATGTTTTTTGAGGAACCAGCGGGCCGTTTCCTCATAGGAAGCCTTTGTATCCGCCATATGAGCCAAGGCTTCTGCCGTAAGGGTACTTGACGTATGGTAGCGGCTAAGGAACTTTGAAAACTCCGGCTCCCGTTTGGGGAAACGAGAATTGGCCGCAATCACAACCTTCACGGCAGGGGCTTCCGTAAGGCCCTCTTCAAAGGCGGCCTTCTCATAAGGGGCGTCTTCAAGCAATACAAGGTCAAGTTTACCGGAAAGCCAAGTAGGTTCCCATTGATACCCAACAACAGGAAGCCCTTTCTCGTAGGCAGTCAAAAAAGCCGTAGAAAGCGTAGCTTCGCTGCCAGGCCGAAAATAGATATAGTTCTGATTAAGCCCATAGACTTCATACTTCTTATAGAGGATGGCATCGATATTCCATCCTGGGATGGCACCATATAAGCGTCCTTTCGCGGGATCTTCCTCATCCTTAAAGAGCGCCGCATAGCGGCTCAGATCCTTGACGGATTTCAGGTCCGGCGCCATAGGGGCAATACCGCGTTCGGCATCACCTTCAATGACGTAGCGCGGGACATAAAACCCTTGGCGGTTATCATCATAGTTGACGCCCAGATCCACAATCCCGCCGGCGGCCTTATCTGCTTCATAAGTGGGAACGTTATCCGTCCACAGCTCCATATTGACATCTGCATCGCCGCGTACAAGGGCGGCCTGCGTGATGGGCGTGGAGCCATAAAGGATTTCCGTCTTGAGTCCATAGACCTTTTCAGCAACGAGCTGAGCCACAGCGTTATGGAACCGGACACTATCCCATCCAGGATCTGCAAAGACAACAGGCCGCTTTTCGTCAGGGGAACACCCTGATAGAATTCCCAGCAAAACAAGAAAAGCAGTAAGGATCATCGACTTGAATGCTTTCATGAAACCATCCTTTCTTCAGTATATTTATTCAAAATATTTGTTCACAATATTAATTTAACATGTTGCTAAATACTCCGTCAAATATTTTACAATTTGTTCATAAAATGATACATATTTGTGTAAGTATAATTTATCTTGTATATCCGTTCAAACACATCCGATTTTATTCCCATTATCATTATTATCTGTACACAAATCATCCTTTTCAGTAAAAAGAAAGCCTCCCCTATCAAAGTTGATAGGAGAGGTTCATAAATTGCTTCTTTTTAATTAGAGTCGTCAAGAAAAATTCCGTCCATCATAACAGCCAAAGGATCTTGAATCGTGACAAAAGGTTTATCCTTGAAAAGGACCAAATCGGCATCCTTTCCTTTTTCTAGGCTCCCAACCCGCTGATCAACGCCCATGACGCGGGCCGCATTGATGGTGACCGCTGCAAGAGCTTTTTCATAGGCCATGCCCTTGCTGATGGCAAGGCCAACGCAAACAGGCAAATACTGCAGGGGAATCACGGGAGCATCCGTAATGATGCAGATATCACGGCCTTCTGCTAACGCAGCTACACTGTCAAATCCCTTCCCGTGAAGTTCCACCTTGCCGCGGCTTCCCAGGCTGGGCCCTACAAGAAGAGGGATCTCCGGACGTTTGCGCAAAAATTCCAAGATATCCGTCCCGCTTGTCACATGGTCCAAGGTAAACCGTAAATGAAATTCATCACAAATGCGGATAGCCGTCACAATATCAAGGGCCTCATGGCAATGAATCTTAAGCGGTTTTTCGCCACGCATGACAGGCACCATGGGTTCCAGTTTCCGGTCATAATCACGGACAGGCGTTTCCGCATAAACTTTGGCAGTAAGGAGAAATTCCCGAAGTGTTGCCGCAATCCCCATACGAGTTGTTTCATATCCCTTTTTAGGATTTTCCCCCAAGGCGCATTTCATGGCAAAATAAGGATCAAGGACCATCTCGTCAATGATCTTGCCCCGCGTCTTGATGGCAGCATACTGACCGCCGATCACATTAAGCGAACCAGGGCCGCTTGCGCAGCACGTAATCCCGGCATTTCGCGCCTCCTCAAAGGTCCGGTCAAGAGGATTGATGGCATCAATGGCACGCATCTCTGGTGAAAGAATCATCTTCTTTTCATTATGATCAGCGTAAAATTCACCCAGCGAATCTGCTTTGAGTCCAAGATGTGTGTGGGCATCAATGAATCCAGGCGTCACATAGGCCCCGCCAGCATCCCGAACGGATTCACCTTCTGCCGAAAGGCTCTCCCCCACTTCGGCAATTTTTCCGTCAAGGACCCTAATATCATAGAACCCCTCTGTCACATGGGGACTGAGTACATGAGCATTTTTGATCAGCATTGCTGTTCCTCCTTCATTGAGTTTTCTTTCAGTATAGCACAAAAATCACAGATACATGGAAACCCCTGGCCCGATAGGCAGATCAAGCAGCAGCCAAAGAACCAGCATGACCGTCATGGTTGATAGGAGAACCAGGGAATATGGAATCGTAAGAGAGAAAATGGTTCCAATCCCCAGTTCCCGCTGCATCGTCTCGCCGGGACGCAAAGGAATCTTCCCTTCGGCTTGATATTCCGTGAGGAGTCCTATAATGATGGGCAGGGCGGAATGAAGGGGCGAACAAATATTGGTGCACGAATCCCCAATGCGAAAGGCCAGCTGGGCATAGGCAGGATGGACATTGAGGAGGGTGAACATGGGCACAATCATGGGGGCAATAAGGAGCCATTTAGATGATCCACTGGTCATGAAAGGATTGATAATGGCTGTCACAACAACAATCATTAGGCACAAAGGAATAAGCCCCACATCGGCCCCTTTGAGGATTTCAGCTCCAACAATGGCGACAACCTTGAATATATTGGACTTATTCATCATATCGATAAAAAGGGAAGCAATCAAGGTTGTTGTCAAAAGAGGAATGGCTTGCTGCAGCCCGGCTGATACCAGACGGGGAATATCTCGCATCTCCTTGATTGTTCCTGTTGCTGCCGCATAAGGAATTCCCGTTGCCACAAAAGCAAAGCCTATAATGACGATGATGCCCTCAAAGAGTGGGGATTTTGGAAGAAATCCCCCTTTGGCATTACGCAGGAGTGCTCCCTCTGGAATCGTGAGAAGTCCCATAATGAAAAGGAAGAAAAGGAAGCCATAAAAAGCCCAGCGCAGTCCTTTTTCCTGATCTTCCGTAAGGCGATGTTTTGCGATGAGGCTCTCATCAAGGTTCCCATCCCCATCGCCCACCATACGGCAAACGACTTTTTCGGTAAAAATGGTCATGGTCACGGAAAGAACAAAAGTGGCTGCCGCCATGAAAAAATAGTTGACCGCGGGATTAATGGGTACAGAAAGTCCCATTTCCTTGACAATGCTTTCTGTTATCCCCGCGAGCAGTGCATCCGTCCCGGCAAGAAAGAGGTTGGCTGTAAAACCGCCGCTGGCGCTCGCATAGCCAAGGATGACCCCAATAAGAGGATTGCGTCCCAAGGCGGCAAAGATGACACCGCCCATGGTAAAGGAAAAAATCGTCCCCGCGTCACTCATCAGATTGGCATTGATTCCCACAAAGACGACAGCAAAAGTAATGAGACTGCGTGGTGCCTTGAGCAGATATTTTTTCATGAAGGTCTCAAAAAAGCCCGTTTTTTCAATGAAGGCACTGGCAGCCATCATGACAAGGACCAATTTAAGCGGTGGATAAGAAACAAAGATTTCCGGGAATTTTATGATGATGTAACGCAGGTTATCTCCAGAAAGAAGATTAACAACAGCAACTGTCACAAGCTTTTCCGGTTCACCGGGAATCTTTGATGCACTCATATAGGAGATACTGACACCCATACGGGCAAGAAGCCAGGAAATGAATAAAGTAACAAGGAGCATACCGCCAAAGAGCATAAAAGGATGGGGTAATTTGTTGCCCCAATACTCGATGGTATCAATAAATCGATTGAGGAAGGTTTTCTTTGTTTTCATGAGGATTATTCTCCGTTTAGAAAAAGGAAGCCTCAACCAGAAGCCTCTCCAGAAGGATATTCATCGCGATGAATTTCTACTGATTCTACAAATCCCCCAGCAGCTGATTAGCTGCCAGGGGATTTTCCATCTTAGTCTGATGCCTTCTTTAGGGGGACAAAATCAAGGAAGCCGGAACGTTACTGAATATGCATAGGAATGCCAGGTCCAATGGGAAGACCAAAGGTGAGCCAAACAATGAGCATAGCCGTCATGGTCAGAAGGATGACCATGGCATAGGGAATAGTCAAGGAAAAAATCGTACCAATCCCAATCTTGCGATGTTCCGTTTCACCTGGACGCAGAGGGATTTTCCCTTCTTCCTGGTATTGTGTCAGCATGCCAATGATTACGGGCAGAAGTTCCTGCAGAGGGGAACAGATATTCGTAGCTGAGTCACCAATGCGATACGCAAGCTGGGCATAAGCAGGATGCACATTCAGCATGGTGAACATAGGAACAATCATGGGTGCGATGATGAGCCACTTGGAGGAACCGCTTGTCATGAACGGGTTGATGATGGTGGTCACGACAATGATCATCAAACAAAGCGGCAAAAGACCGATATTGGCTCCACGCAGAGCTTCTGCACCAGCTACAGCAACCATTTTAAAGATATTGGATTTATTCATCATATCGATGAAGACCGCTGCCATCATGGTCGTCGTCAAAAGGGGAATCGCTTCCCGCAGACCGGCGGAAACAAGGCGGGGAATATCCTTCCACTTCTTGATTTCCCCTGTTGCCACACCATAAGGCAGGCCCGTGGAAACAAAGAAGAAAGCAATAAGTGTGATGATGCCAGCAAAGAACGGTGATTTCGGCAGGAAACCACCCTTTGCATTGCGCAGGATGGCCCAGGAAGGAACGGTAAGGGCTGCCATAACAGCAAGGAAGAAGAGAAATCCATAAAAAGCCCAACGCAGTCCTTTTTCCTGATCCGCCGTCAGTTTATGTTCCTCAAGTAAAGCCATATTGACCTTTCCATCCCCATCACCGACCATACGGCAGACAACCTTTTCCGTAAAAAGGGTAAGCGTCACAGAAAGGAAGAAGGTCGCTGAAGCCATAAAGAAGTAGTTCATGGCTGGATTGATATCGACTGCAACGCCCATCTCCTTGACGACACCTTCCGTTATGCCTGCAAGCAGAGCATCCGTCCCAGCAAGGAAGAGATTTGCCGTAAAACCGCCGCTCGAACTTGCCCAACCAAGAATAACACCAATCAGGGGATTTCGGCCCAAAGCAGCAAAAATAATTCCCCCATGGTCAAGGCAAAAAGGGTCCCGGCATCACTCATCAAATTGGAGTTGACGCCGACAAAGACAACAGCAAAAGTCACGAGGCTCCGAGGCGCGCGGAGCAGATACTTTTTCATAAAAGTCCCAAAGAAACCGGTCTTTTCGATAAAGGCCGTTGCCGCCATCATCACAAGAACAAGTTTCATAGGTGGATATCCAATAAAAATATCAGGATATTTCGTAATCAGGTAACGCAGGTTTTCTCCGGATAGCAGATTGGTAACGGCAATGGTCACTTCCTTTTCCGGTTCCCCTGGGGTTCGTGAAGCTGCCATATAGGTTATGCTGCAGCCAGCCTGGGATAAGATCCAGGACCCAATAAGGGTAATGACGACGAGCATCCCAAAAAGGATAAAAGGATGGGGCAATTTATTTCCCCAATACTCAATGGTGTCGATGAATCGATTCATCCACGATTTCTTTCTGACAGATGGTTGCATGCGATTTATTGCCTCCTTTTGTTTAATTGGGTTCCGTTCCTGCTAAAAGCGCCTGCCGGATTTTTAAGCCGTCTATCCGAGCCGCGGCTGGTTTGACCGTTGCTGTCCCCTTCGATAGAAAAAACGGCGCTTTGAGAAAAATGATTGCATCTTTATTATACCCAAAGTCAGGATAGAATGCTAGTTATTTTCTGAAAATATAAAATTTTGCAAAAATAATGGTGATTCATCCATGTGATATGGTCAAATTCGATATCGTCTTTATGGATTCATTACATTTCTAAGCAATATGATTCGATATTTGGCTTGTAATGGCCCATTGATTCAAACTGCCAGTTAACTTATCCACGCCAAAAGGTCTTATTCGAGGTTCCTCCTCTTTTTCCTTGCAGGATGAAGCGCTGTCGAATACAATGAAAGAAAAACGTTTCTCCCCATGCAGAAAGGAAGGCTTTCATGGAATATTCCCAGAATAACGTGCTGCTCTTTACCTTGGGCCATTTTGGTACAGACTGGGCCCAAGGCGGCATTCCAGCCCTTCTCCCCTATTTTATCGCGGCCTGCCATCTTTCCTATCAGGAAGCAGCGGGCATCATCTTTGCAAATATTGTCCTCGCCTCTGTAACGCAGCCTCTCATCGGCTACTATTCGGACCGTGCATCCCTTCCTTATTTGGTCCCCCTTGGTGTCTTTCTCTGTGGGTTCAGTCTTTCAGCCATGGCCTTTACCCAGAATTATTGGTTCATCCTCTTTTTAGCCATGCTGAGCGGATTGGGCAGCAGCCTTTTCCATCCCGAAGCAGCTCGTCTTGTAAACGGCATTTCAGGCGCCCAAAAAGGCAAGGCGATGGGGACTTTTTCTGTCGGTGGCAATGCGGGCTTTGCCGTCGGTCCCATGGCAGCAGGGTTCAGTGCCTATCAGTTTGGCATCAAGGGTCTCATCATTTACGCCGTGGTCAATTTCCTTACGGCTCTCTTCCTGATGAAGAAACTTCCTGCAATCAAAAAAAGACTCCAAGGGACAGAAAAAAGGGAATGCCCTGCAAACGAACCTCAGCCGAAAAATGATTGGAACGCCTTCGGGAAACTTAGTTTTGTTATTTTTGCACGATCAATTGGCTTTACCATCCTTAACTCCTTTATGCCGATTTACTGGATCAGCGTTCTTGGCACATCAGCAAGCAGCGGCAGTCTTGCCCTTTCCCTGCTTTTTTCCATGGGGGTTGTCATGACTTTTTTGGGCGGTATCCTGGCAGACAAAGTGGGACACATCAAGGTCATGCGGATATCCTTCCTCGTCATGGTCCCCGCCCTCTACTTTCTCACAAACAGTACGAGCCAAATGACAGCAACCCTGCTCTTGGTGCCGACGGCTCTTTCCCTTTTTGCGCCTTACAGTCCCATGGTCATCTTGGGACAGACTTACCTTGCCCGCAACATTGGTTTTGCTTCCGGCGTGACCTTGGGTCTCAGTGCCAGTGTAGGCGGCCTGATTTCTCCCCTAGTTGGATGGGCTGCCGACCGCTGGGGTGTCGGTCCTAGCCTGCAGATTCTCTGGATCGTCGCCGCCATTGGCTGCCTCTTCGCCTTCCTCGTTCCCGTCCCGCCTTCCATGATAAAGAAAAAAGCGTGAAAAATTCCCGACTGGTATCATTTCCAGCCGGGAATTTTTCTTTTTATCTAGTTATAAGATCATATTTTGAATGATTTCGCCGTCCTCATCCTGCTGATACTGGACCTTGAATGAATAGCCTTCAGAATTTCCGCTTTTTGTATAAAATCCGCGGATCTCAAAATATTCCTCATTGGAAACAGCATAAGCTTCCGTAAGGTCCCCCAAGTAAACAGTCAAAGATTGGGCTGAGCCATCAAACGTCTTAAGGACAGAGGCAAGCCAATGGGCAAAGCCATCCACATTCCGATAGATGATGTTTTCTTTTTGAAAGTCCTGGTCTCGATACGTCATCAAAAAGTCTCCCTCACAGGTGCAGGTGAATAGGTCGAGCAGGAAGCCCTACAATTAAATCAGAGCCTTTACTGCAGCAAGGACACCATCAAAATTAATGGCATGGGTGACTTCCGGAACGTATTCCACATAGGTGACCTTATCATTTTTATCAATGACAACAACACCACGGGCTTCAAGACGCAGTCCTTCCATGAGGAAGCCATAGTTCGTCCCAAAGGAGGCATCACGGTGATCAGAAAGGGTAACTACATTCTTGACCCCGGCAGCCCCGCACCAACGAGCCTGAGCAAAAGGCAGATCCATGGAAACCGTGAGGACCACGACATCGGAAGAAAGACCAGTTACGTCCTTATTGAACCAACGGGTCTGGGCATCACAGACACCCGTATCAAGGGACGGTACAACGGAAATAACCTTAATTTTGCCTTCATAGTCCTTCAAGGTCTTTTCAGCAAGGCTATTATCAAGCAACTTGAAATCAGGCGCTTTTTCTCCCACTTTCACTTCCGGACCAACAAGGGTTACAGGGCCTCCAGCAAAAGTAACTGCACCAGAACGTTTTTCCATAATTCATTCCTCCTATATCATAGTAAAATGGATGATCCATATGATTCATTCATACGACACGTATACTATAGCACTTTAATAATAATTAGTAAATAGTTATTTTAACTATTTACAGAAAAATTACAGCAAGATAAACGTCCCTATGGAACACTCCATAGGGACGTTTCAGGCACCTCACGGTGCGTATGCGATTTTTTAAGGATAAAAGGAGCCTACCTGCGGCACAACTCCCGATTCATCTTACATCATGCCGGGCATGCCACCCATGGCAGGAGCTGCCGGAGCCGGATTTTCAGCCGGTTTATCCGCAACAACGGCTTCCGTGGTAAGAATCATGGCAGCAATGGAAGCTGCATTCTGCAGGGCACTGCGCGTAACCTTGCAAGGATCTACAATACCGCTCTTGATCATATCGACATATTCTTCCGTCTGGGCATTGAAGCCAATTCCCTTCTTAGCCTTCTTGACAGCTTCAACGATAACGGCACCTTCAAGACCGGCGTTGTTGGCGATTTGACGGACAGGAGCTTCGATAGCGCGTCTAACGATATCAATACCTGTCTTCTCATCCCCTTCGGTTTCCTTTTCCAGTTCATCGAGGGCCGGCTGTACTTGCAGAAGAGCCGTACCGCCACCGGCAACGATTCCTTCGGCCACAGCAGCGCGAGTAGCGTTCAGGGCGTCTTCGATACGGAGTTTCTTATCTTTCAGTTCCGTTTCCGTAGCAGCACCAACTTTGATAACGGCAACGCCGCCAGAGAGTTTAGCCAAACGTTCCTGAAGTTTTTCCTTGTCGAACTGGGAAGTCGTTTCAGGAATCTGGGCACGGATGGAAGCAACACGGTCAGCAATGGCCTGTTTGTCACCAGCACCATCAACAATGGTAGTAAGGTCCTTGGTTACACGGACCTGGCTGCAGGAACCAAGATCAGCAACTGTAGCGCTGTCGAGCTTACGGCCAACTTCTTCACTGATAACCGTTGCACCCGTCAGGGTTGCAATATCCTGAAGCATAGCCTTGCGACGGTCACCAAAGCCAGGAGCCTTGACGGCAACAGCCTTAAAGGTGCCACGGAGTCTGTTCACAACGAGTGTAGCCAGGGCTTCACCTTCGATGTCTTCAGCAATGATCAAGAGTTCACGGCCCTGTTGTACCACTTTTTCAAGAACAGGCATGATGTCTTGGATCATAGTGATCTTCCGGTCCGTAATGAAGACGTACGGATTGGAAAGAACGGCTTCCATCTTGTCCGGATCCGTAACCATATACGGGGAAATGTAGCCGCGGTCGAACTGCATCCCTTCAACGGTTTCAAGGGAGGTTTCCATGGTCTTGGATTCTTCAACGGTGATGACGCCATCGTTGCCGACTTTTTCCATCGCATCAGCAATCAGGCCACCGATTTCCGCGTCACCAGCAGAAATGGAAGCAACCTGTGCTTTTTCTTCCTTGGTGCTGACCGTCTTGGCATTTTCCTGGAGCTTCTTGACGAGGCAATCCGTTGCTTTCTTGATGCCTCTCTTGAGGACCATGGGGTTAGCACCGGCAACCACGTTCTTCATGCCTTCATGAACGATGGACTGAGCAAGAAGGGTAGCCGTCGTGGTCCCGTCACCAGCAATATCGTTGGTCTTGGTTGCCACTTCACGAACAAGGGCAGCCCCCATGTTTTCAAACGGATCTTCCAGTTCAATGTCCTTAGCAATGGTTACACCATCATTGGTGATGGTCGGGGAACCGAATTTCTTTTCAAGGACAACGTTGCGGCCCTTGGGCCCCAAGGTAACTTTTACAGCATCAGCCAGTTTATTGACGCCGCGTTCCAGACCACGACGTGCTTCTTCATCAAATTGAATGAGTTTAGCCATTTTTATCTACTCCTTAGTTCCAAATGATATAAGGTGATTGGTTCTCCACAAAAAAGGGAGCGATTCACTTATCCTCAACGACAGCCAAGATATCACTGTCACGGAGGATGATATAATCCTTGCCGTCCAGTTCGACTTCGCTGCCGGAGTATTTAGCAAAGACAACAGTTTCGCCAACCTTGACTTCAGAAGCAATGCGGGTGCCATTATCAAGGAGACGGCCCGTACCTACAGCTACGACTTTGCCAGTCTGGGGTTTGTCCTTATGAGCCGTATCGGGCAGATAGATCCCGCTTTCCGTTTTTTCTTCCTGCACAACCGGTTCTACGACGACATGATCTTCCAAAGGTCTTAACATGTTTGTAATCCCCTTTCACTATGGATAAATTTTAACTTTTTGATTTATTAGCACTCATTACATTGGAGTGCTAACCACAGCTATAATAATAGCATCTTTCAAAAAAAATGCAAGGGGTTTTACTAAAAAAGTCAAACTTTTTGTCTTTTAGGTTGAAAAGACATATAGGAATGCTATGGAGCTTTGATGCTTTGAGGCTGTAGTGCGTTGAAGGGAAAGATGATAACGAGCGGCGCCAAATCATCTCCCTGTCAGTCGTGGGGGCCGAATTGCATTCGCCCTCAAACATGTTCTTCTGCTTTTCGCTCCGCTCCATAGCAGCCTCAGGACCCAGACAAATCCGCCTCGCAAGCCGCTTGTAAGGAAACGTCAGCTTCGCGTCCTCGTCCACCACCAAAACCGGTTAATCCTTATCATCATGAACTTGTGGAAATTTTCCTTTGTCGCTCCCCCGCCTTGGCAAGGCGGATCGATTTCGGAGAAATCGAGTTCTAACGCGTAACACGATAGCAGGTCCTACCAAATATAAAGTAACCGTTGCTGAGTATCATCATAGCAACACTTTTATAGCTGATTTATCAGCCTGCCGCCTTTGACAGCAGCATCATAGTGCTGCAGCATCACAGCAAAAGCCAGAGTGCATGGTTTCATCCATGCACTCTGGCTTTTCTTTCCTCATTTCATTTCCATTTCTTCTTTGAGCCGCGCCATGATCTTGCCATAGTTTTCCTTTTTATGGGGAAAAAGGCAATGGGAGCAATCCTTGATGCCCCGATTCGTGTAGGCAAAGACGCCGCCACAATCTTTCACCAGATACAGGGGACAAAAGCAGAAGAGACAGTTGAAATTCTCTCCGTCACTTTCCTTATGACAAGGGAAGAACTCACATTCCTTATGGGAAAAGTACTTATAGTGATTCGTCATTTTTCTTCCCAGCTTTCCGCCAGTTTGCCAAACTCTTCTATGGTAAGGGACTCCCCCCTGCGCGTCGGCTCAATCCCAGCACGGGCCATCCAGGCCTCCGCTGTATCACCGGGACGCACCATTGACTTTAGACAGGTGCGGAGCATCTTCCGGCGCTGGGAAAAAGCCGCCCGCACGACCTTAACATATAAAGACGCATCCACATTGACAATGGGGCTCTCCCTTTTTTCACATACGACGACCATGGAATCAACCTTTGGGGCCGGCATGAAATCGTGAGCCGGAACGGGAATTGCCAGCTGGGGCTCCGAATAATACTGCAGCGCCAAGGAAAGGGGCCCATAAGCCTTTGTTCCAGGATGAGCGGCCATCCGCTCAGCCACTTCTTTTTGCACCATAACGACAATACGCTTTAAGGGAAGGTTTGCTTCAAGCAGGGAAAAGATGATGGGCGTCGTAATGTAATAAGGCAGGTTCGCCGCCACTGTAAAAGGCTTTCCCCCCGTAATGTCTTTGAGGTCAACCTTAAGGATATCCCCATGGATGATTTCTACATTGTCATACCCTTCAAGCGTCTTGCGAAGGATCGGAAGAAGCGACTCATCGATTTCAACACTCTTGACATCGGCTCCGGTTTCCGCAAGGGCCTGGGTCAATGTGCCGATCCCGGGCCCGACTTCAAGGACCAGGTCCCCAGGACCAATCTTTGCTTTTTCTGCAATGCCCCTTACAACAGACTCATTGATGAGGAAGTTCTGTCCAAAGCGTTTTTTTGTATGAAGGCCAAAGGTATCAAGAATATACCGCGTTACTTCACGGCTTGCAATCACAGGATGAAGCATACTGAAGTCCTTTCTCACGCATGACGTGTTCCGATGATCTGAAGTGCTTTATTGAATTCGTCGCGGGTCACGCCATAATGATTGAGACGCTCCACCATTTTCTTCACATTGCCGTAGCCAATACCCAGTTCGGCTCCAAGGGCGTCCCGTTTTTCCGCCGCAGACTGGGACCCGCTCATACCGTTATGGTAAAGGTCCATGGCCGTAAATTCTTCCTGCGGCGTCATCGAGGTGTGGCGCACCTTGGAAAGTGCCTTGAGGATTGCCTCCGGCTGAGCCTGCTCAATGCCCACATCATGGTGGGCCAGGGCTTCACACTTTGGCACAAAGGCCTGTCCTGCCTCAGGAAAGCGCTCCGTCAAATAACGGCGGATCCGCTCCCCTGCCCCATCAGGATCGGTGAGGATGATGATGCCCCGCTTCTTATAGGCTGCTTCAATCTTTTTAAGGGTATACGGCGACAAGGTAAAGCCGCCTGTTTCGATTGTATCGGCATCAAGGGCCTTCTTGATCGCCACTGTATCCATTTTTCCTTCTACGACAAGGACTTCCTTAAGCAATCTTGTCACGCTCCCTATTCTTGGACCTCTCGTTCCGGATTTTTACTCTAACAGATTGCAGGAAGAATGTCAAAAGAAAGTTCTCCCCACAAATAAGGAAAGAGGCCATTGCCAATTGGCAACAGCCCCTTTTCTACTCAAGGAAATACACGGTTACGTCGCGCCTGCCCCAACTGATTGCGTCAGAGTAGTTTTCCATGTACAGGTCAATCCGGCTGCCATTGATAGCACCGCCGCAATCACCTGCCACGGCAAAACCATAACCAGGGATATACATCCGCGTTCCATAAGGAATCACATCAGGATCCACAGCTACGATTCCATGATAAGGCACAACGCCTGTCGAAGTCAGACCGGTTCCACTGCCCTCGGCAAGGGTATACGCGGAAGCCTCAAAGGTTCTCGCGCTGCGGTACCGAACAAAGCCACGGCTTGTTTCCACCATCAAATTTTTGCCTGTGCCTACTTCTACGACTTGCGGAACAGGTTGGGAAACAACATCACGCGCCAGTTCACGTCTTACTTCTTGATTTCCAATCTTCACCGTGCGGTAGGTGACTACAGCTTCCCCATTGCGGCCTTCCGATACAACAGACTGTCTGCCGCGGGGCAGGTTGTCATTGTTACGGAATTCCACTTCAAAAGGAATGCTTTCTTTGGCCGTCTTCACCTCAGTTGTGGGGGAAACGACATGGATAGTCATGTCTTTTTTTGCCGGGGACTCCAAGGACGGATACACCTTATATCCTTTGTAGTCCACACCCACAGCATCCAGCACTTCTTTTACCGTTTTGCGTCCGATGGTATACTCGGTCGTTCTTCCATTATGCCACACCTTGATTGGAATGGCACGGATGACTTCGATCGTCGATCCATCTTCAAAGTTTCCATGACCAACTACATCATAACCGTCGGCTTTTTGAAGAACAACACCGGCTTCTTCCAAAGCACCTTTAACCGTAAGGGCTCTGGTTGAAAGGGCAATCGTCTGCCCGTCAACTTGAATCTTCACCTGTTTTGGAGCGGCAGCAAAGCCGAGAAAATTCAAGCTGAAGACAAGCATGAGCATGACAACAACCCACTTTTCAGGACGCTTCCAAGTATTTGTTATTCGCAAATTCTCGCCTCCTTAAAGCTTTTGTATTCTACCATGGAGACGAAAAACCTGTCAAAACAAAATTAGGACCAGCTCCTAAAAATGAACATTTTCATTGCTTGATTTTGTGACGCTTTTGAAAAATTTACAGCAAAGTCATCGCGATTTTTAGTAACTTTTTAATTTTGGGAAGAGATTTTGCGAATTTTTTGTGGCAATTTCCATCATCGAAAGGACTGGAATTCCTTTGACCTCCGCTGCCATTTCAGCAACAAGCTTCACATAAAGCGGGTTATTGCGTTTCCCGCGGTAAGGAACAGGGGCCATATAAGGCGAATCTGTCTCAAAAACGATGCGGTCAAGAGGCATCTTGCGAAGGATTTCCCTGACCCCATGATCATTCTTGAAGGTACTTGTCCCGCCAAAGCCAAAGTACCAGCCGGCCTTAATAAAGGTTTCAGCCATGGCCCAGTCTCCGCTGAAACAATGAAGGACCCCTCGCACGCCCTGCCCTTCCGTCAGAAGGAGCCTCGTCATATCCTCATGGGCCTCCCGGTCATGGATGATGACAGGCAGCTTAAGTTCACGGGCCATGGCAAGTTGGCGGATAAGGAAAGCCTGCTGCCGCTCATGAGGTGAATCTTCATCGTTATAATAGTCAAGACCGATCTCACCAATGGCGACCACCTTGTCATCTTGGGCAAGCTGGTAAATTTCCTCAAGGTCCCCTTCGCTCACATGGCCCAGATCTTCTGGATGAAGGCCGACGGCGGCATACACATAATCATAGCGGTGGGCCATAGCAAGCGATGCCTTCGAGCTTCTCACGTCACAACCGGGATTGATGAATCCCAACATGTGCGATCCAATCTCCTGGAGCAGCGCTTCTCGGTCCGCGTCAAAGTCCTCCGTGTCAAGGTGGGCATGCGTATCAAAATAAGGAAGTCGTTCCATTATTTGACCTTGCTGCCCGACGCAATCCCCGGCACTTCGGCAAGAACGAGATTTCCCTTACCGTCACTTGCAGCAAGGAGCATGCCGCGAGATTCGATGCCCTTGAGCTTGGCTGGTTTGAGGTTAGCCACAACGATGACATTCTTGCCAATAAGCTCCTTGGCATCATAGTACTGGGCAATCCCGGAGACAATGATCCGTTCACGGCCTGCCATATCAACGGTAATCTTCATGAGCTTATCTGTGTTGGGGACCCGTTCGGCCGTTTTGATTGCAGCAACACGGAGGTCAACCTTCTGGAAATCATCGATGGCGATTTCTTCGGGCGTAACCACACCGACGTTCTTCTTTTCCGCTTTTTTTGCTTTCGGTGCTTCCTTCTGAGGTGTCTTTTCCGACTCCACTTCAATGCGCGGGAAAATGGGCTGACCCTTCATGACTTTCGTGCCATCAGAGAAACCGCCATACTTCACTTCATTAAGATCGAAGTTTTCCGGCACGGCAAGACCGAGCTGTTCGAAAATCTTCGGTGCCGTAAAAGGCATCATAGGTGAAATCAGGATGGCAATATTGCGAACAGCATCAGCAAGGTTGTACATCACGGCTTCAAGGCGGTCCTTCTGCGCAGGATCCTTAGCAAGGATCCACGGCGTTGTTACATCAATGTATTTATTGGCAGCGCCAATATAGGACCAGACAGCCTTCAGCGCGTCATTGATCTGGTATTCATCCATAGCTTTACGGTAACTGCCAAGCGTTTCCTCGGCAAGGGCTGCAAAAGCCTTGTCATCGGCATGATCTGATGCCGTCTTATGAACAATACCTTGATGATATTTTTCAATCATGGAAACCGTACGATACTGGAGGTTGCCCAAGTCGTTGGCAAGGTCCGTATTCCAACGGCGGATGAGGCCTTCGCGGGAATAATTCCCATCGTTGCCCAAGGCAATTTCACTGAGGAGGAAGTAACGGACGGCATCAGGGCCAAATTCCTTGATTGGTTCCACAGGATCGACGACATTGCCCTTGGATTTACTCATCTTGTCACCATTAACGACAAGCCAGCCGTGACCATAAACCTTCTTCGGCAGTTCATACCCCATGGAAAGGAGCATAGCCGGCCAAATGATCGTATGGAAACGGACGATTTCCTTTCCTACAAGGTGCAGGTCAACCGGCCAGAAGCGGTTAAATTCCTCTTCATTGCGCAGGAACCCAATCCCCGTGAAATAGCACAAAAGGGCATCGAACCAGACATAAGTAATCTGTTTCTTATCAAAAGGAACCGGAATGCCCCAGTCGAACGTGGAACGGGAAATACACAGGTCCTCCAACCCTTGTTTAAGAAAAGCGATCATTTCGTTGCGGCGGGAAACGGGCTGGATGAAATCAGGATGATTTTCAATATGTTTGAGAATTTGGTCAGCATATTTGGACATACGGAAGAAATAGTCCTCTTCTTCCATCGTTTCCACAGGACGGCCACAGTCCGGGCAGACGCCGCCTGCTTCCTCAATCTGACGGTCCGTCCAGAAGGATTCGCAAGGAACGCAGTATTTTCCGACATATTTCTTTTTATAGATATCGCCCTTATCATAGACGCGCTGCAGGATTTCCTGAACGACCCGTTCGTGTTCCGCACTGGAAGAGCGTACAAAATCCGTGTAGCTGATTCCCAGCATTTCCCAAAGTTTCTTGAAGTTTGCCACAATGCCATCTACGTACTGGAGCGGCGTCATCCCATTTTCTTCCGCCTTGCGCTGGATCTTGAGGCCATGTTCATCACTGCCCGTCACGAATCGGACATCAAACCCATTGGCCCTTTTATACCGAGCAATCGTATCAGCAATGGTCGAGCAGTACGCATGACCAATATGCAGATTGGCACTCGGATAGTAAATCGGTGTCGTAATGAAAAAAGCTGGTTTACTCATCTTCTACCCCTTCTTTGACTAGTCTATTATAAAGCTCCCGTTTAGGCAGCTTATAAACTTTGGCAATTTGCTGGAGCGCTTCTTTTTTCCCCACGCCGTCAGCCATCAGACGACGCACGGCATCAAGGGGATCCCCTGTTGGGGCTTCTTCCACCTTGGTTCCGCCAGCAATCACGAGGACAAACTCACCGCGCGGCGCCTGTTCCAAAAGGTGCGCCCGGCACGTGGAAACCGTGCCGCGGAAAAACTCTTCATGAAGCTTTGTCAGTTCCCTCGCCATGGTCATGGTCCGGTCTCCCCATGCGTCTTCAATATCAGAAAGCACCTCTATGATTCGGTGCGGTGCCTCATACAGGATGATAGTTGCTGGAATGTCTTTCCATTCTGCTAGCTTCTCCCGCCGGTTTTTCCGACTTTTAGGAAGAAACCCGCCAAAAAAGAAAGGCGTGCTCGATAGACCTGAAGCTACAAGGGCTGTCAGTGCCGCATTGGCTCCCGGAACAGGCACAACAGGAATGCCTTCTGCAATACACGTCTGGGCAATGTGTTCACCCGGATCGGAAATACCAGGGAAGCCGGCATCGGAAACAAGGGCGATGTTTTTGCCTTCTTTTAGATGCTCCAGAAGAACAGGCCCCATTTTTTCTTTGTTATGCTCATGATAGCTCAGAAGCGTCCCATGGATATCAAAATGATTCAAAAGCTGCCGCGTATGACGTGTATCTTCCGCGGCGATAAGATTGGCTTCCCGCAGCATCCGCAGGGCACGGGGCGTCATATCTTCCAAATTCCCAATGGGTGTTGCGCATAGATATAAGGTTCCAACCGATTCAGCCATGGACCCACTCCTTTCCTTCATAATAAGCAAGGGCATCCTCACTCAGGCTGCCGTCATGCCGGTACATGATAAGGGGCGGCAGGACCGTAAGCCCTCCCCGGCCCCCTTTTTGAAACTCCGCCAAAAAAATCCACGCCCCCCGATCAATATACGAATGGACCCACTGTAGCCGCTTGATTTCTAGATGATAGCGATCAGCTAGGCGTAGGGCATCGGTAAACCGGTCAGGAAGCTGGACCATGGCAAGGCGCCCCCGTGTCTTTAACGCAAAAGCAGCGGCTTTGATGAAATCTTCTAACGTAACGCCCACTTCATGGCAGGCCTCGGTCATGAGCTGACGCCGCCTTCCGCCAATGCGGTAAGGGGGATTCATATAGACAAGATCCATTGTGTCCGGCTTAAGATACTCACGATAAGCCAGGATATCCCCCACAAACGGCATAACCTGCTGCTCAAGGCCGTTTTCCCTTACGCTGCGCTTCAGGAGCTCAATGACATGGGGATTTTTATCCACGGCAAGAACGGACTGGGCTCCCCTGTTTGCAGCCAGAAGGGAAATAGCGCCGGTTCCACAGCCAAGCTCAAGGACGCAGGCTTTTTTCACCATATGGGGAAACGCGGCCAAAAAGACCGCGTCCGTTGTAAAGGAAAATTCTTTTTCATCCTGCCAAATCCGGAGATTTCCACTGGGCAGGCTGTCAAGGCGTTCCGTTTCATTCATCACTTTTGGCGGCTTCGACGATTTCGTCCCAGCTTGCCGTAATCCGGTTGCCTGGGGACAGTTCAACCACAACCGTCTGATCGCGGCGGGAAACATGCATGACCATGCCCTCCCCAGTAGGCGTGACAACCTTCATGCCCGGTTTAGGAATAAGGTGACTTGCTTCCTTCTTTTTCCCCTTGTTCTTGCAGCAGCGGCCGCAGTACATTTCACTTTCGTACTTAAGGCAGCACAAGAGCCGTCCGCAAATTCCTGAAATCTTCGTCGGATTAAGGGACAGGTTCTGCTCCTTTGCCATCTTGATGGAGACAGGTTCAAAGTCTCCCAAAAAAGTTGCACAGCACAAGGGCCGTCCGCAGCATCCAATGCCGCCTAGCATCTTTGCTTCATCGCGCACACCAATTTGGCGCAGCTCGATGCGCGTCCGGAAAACAGCGGCCAAATCCTTGACAAGATTGCGGAAATCAATGCGCCCATCGGCTGTAAAGTAGAAGATGATCCGCCCGCCGTCAAAGGTATACTCTACATTGACAAGACGCATTTCCAGTTTGCGGGCAGCAATCTTCTTTTCATAGATGGTGAACGCTTCCTTTTCCTTACGATGGTTTTCCTCCACCTTGCGGGCATCCCGCTCATCCGCCTTGCGGATCACGCTCTTTAAGGGAGAGACGATGCTCTTTTCATCGACTTCCTGGGGCCCCATGACCACTTCCCCATATTCAACACCCCGGGCCGTCTCTACAATGGCATGGTCGCCTTTTTGCAGATCAAAGCTGCCTGGAGCAAAATAATAGATTTTCCCGGCTCTTTTGAACCGGATTCCAACAATCGTAACCACGGTCGTTACTCCTTTAGAAAAGTATGGATCTCAAGAAAGAGGGCCTCAAGGATCATCCGTGTATTGACGCCCTTATTGAGCCCAAGGTAAAAACGCTCCGTTTCAAGGAGGGATTTCTTGAGAGCAGATAAAGTAAATGAAGCAAAAATCGAAGCGATTCGCTCGCGTTCATCTTCATTATAAAGAAGAAGGCCGCTGCCTTCTTGGATCATCATAGCATCGCGCAAGATGAGGAGCAGCATTTCCAAAAAGGTCTGTGTCTGGTCCACATCCATATCGCCCAGCCATTCAAGACGGGCAAGGCTTGCCATGAGATAAGGATCTTCTATGCCTTCCATAATGAATAAGGCCCGCTCCCGCCACATCAGCGCTTCTGCCTCGGCAAGATGGAGGGCTTTTCCCGGCGAGCCATCAGACAGACGCGCCAAGGTTTCGCCTTGCGGAACAGAAAGCTCCTCCATGACACGTACCGCTTTCTCCCTGTGAAGGGGTTCAAAGCGGATGGCCATGAGACGGCTGCGGATGGTCGGCAGGATGCGCGAAATTTCGGATGCAACGAGGATAAAGAGCCAGTACGTCGGCGGCTCTTCAAGGAGCTTCAACAAGGAATTGGACGCTTCTTCCCGCATGCGGTCCGCACCATCAATGAGACAGACCTTATAAGGGGAAAGGACGGGGGAAAAGACTGCCTTTTTTTCTACTTCCTTGATTTGTTCAATGAGGATATCATGCCGGGCGCCCTGCCCTTCTACATAGATAAAGTCGGGGTGACTTTCCCCGCAAAAGGCGCGGCAGCTGCGGCACTTGCAGTCATCATGGGTGGGATCATCAAGGCAAAGAAAACTCCGGGCAAATTCATAGGCAAGTTTCTTCTTACCAATGCCATCAGGCCCATAAAAAAGGAGGGACGGTGTTTTACGCTCTCCTTGGAGCATGTTTCCCAAAAATATTTTATTGGCTTCATGACCCAAAATGGTATCCCACATGATGATGTTCCTTCCATTGTATTACACAACAAGTAGACTATACCCCATTTAGAGAAATTTTTCCACTTTTTTTATGAGGGCATCCGTCACACTGTCTGGAGTTCCTTCCCCATCGATGAGGATCATGCGCTCTGGATAGCGGTCAAGAAGGGTCAAATACCCCTGACGGATCTTTTCCTGGAAAAGAAGGCCTTGGGCCTCAAACTTATCCGTAACGCCCCGGGCTTCCCGCCGGGAAAGGAGGACGCGGGGATTGCCGTCAATAAGAAAGGTCACATCAGGGCTGAGCCCTTTAGACCCGAAAAGGGACAGTCTTTCCAGTTCATCAAGGTCCATACCGCCCAAGATGCCTTGGTAAATGAGGGTGGAATCACTGAAACGGTCGCAGATGACCACTTTTCCTGCTTCAAGAGCGGGCCGAATGACCTTATCCACATGGTCGGCCCGGGCTGCCACATGAAGGAGGCTTTCCACCCGTTTACTCATGGTGATCTCTGGGGAAAGGGCAAGGCTGCGCAGCGTTTCCGCAAGGCCCGTCCCGCCCGGTTCCCGGGTGAGGACAACCTCCCGTCCCTTCGTTTCAAGATATGCCTTAAGGCGTTTTGCCTGCGTCGTCTTACCGCTGCCGTCAGGGCCTTCCAACGTAATAAAGAGTCCTTTTTTCATTTTATGACCTCGATTTCTCTAAGGGAGGGATCCTGGGGCCCGCTGACAAGAAGCTTCTTTTCCTGCATAAGACGGGCGTAGGCAATAAGCTCTTCCGTAATGACTTCTCCCGGCATGATGAGAGGGATCCCAGGGGGATAAAAGCTGATGGATTCAGTGGTCACACGGCCTGCAGATTCGTCAAAAGGCACCCTCTCATGGGGCGCAAAAAACGCGTCCCGCGGCAGGAGTCGCCGTTCCGGAATCTTTGAGAGAACAGCCGCTGGCGCTACGTTCCGTACCGGTTTCCGGCTTTTTTCCAGCGTTTCCCGGATAAGGACGGCCTTTTGGGCAAATTCTGCATGGTCATCAGCATAGGTAACAAGAAAGAGCACGTGATCTTCATCGACAAGCTCAACGGCAATTTTTTCGCGGCGCAGAATTTCCGCCGCTTCCGGTCCCGTAAGCCCCAGGGCGCTGGTCATAATCGTGACCTTCCCCGGATCCATGGCCGCAACGCCGCCCTTTCCGATCAGTTCATCTGTAAGGACAGGAAGACCGTCAATCTTTTTAAGTTCTTCGCGGAGAAGCGCAGCCGCGCGAAGGGAGGCTTTCGCCATGGCTGTGCCTTTTTGGGCAAGCTGAAAACGCGCCGCATCAAGGGATCCCATGAGAAGATAGTTCGGGCTTGTTGTCGTCACAAGGCTCATGGCCCGTTCCATAGCGTCCTTATCGATGCGGTCATAGGAAACCTGAAGAAGTGAGCACTGCGTCATGGCACCCACAATCTTATGGGTACTTTGCGCTGCTGCATCAGCGCCGCACTGCATGGCGCTTTTGGGAAGCAGGGACGAAAATCCAAGATGGGGACCGTGGGCTTCATCAACAAGGAGCAGCACCCCTTTTTCATGACAGATCCTGGCAATTTTTTCCGTATCGGCAGCAAGACCAAAATAATTTGGTGTCGTAAGAAAGACGGCCTTGATATCAGGCTTCTTGTTAAGAGCCGCATCCACCTGCTCCGGTGTGATCTGAAGCGTCATGCGCCACGACTCATCATAACAAGGAGCCAGGGAAATCGGTTCTAAGCCGCCAAGAATGAGACCGCCCAAAACAGACTTATGGCTGTTTCTGGGAACCAGGATTTTGTCCCCAGGACGCAGCGCGCCAAGGAGCATGCCATGGATGACGCCCGTCGTGCCATTGACACCAAAAAAGCAGCGGTCTGCCCCATAAAGCGTCGCTGCCAGCGTTTCAGCGTCCTTGATGGCTCCTTCAGGATGGTGGATATCGTCCAGTTCCTCCATAAGTGATACGTCAGATAAAAGGGCATTTTCACCCAATAGGTCCTTGAGATCCTCATCAGCACCGCGTCCGCCCTTATGGCCCGGTGTATGAAGGGGGTATACATGATCTTCCCGATAAGCCTTCATGGCCTCGAGGAGTGGTTTTGTGAGCATAGGGATTCCTCCTTGCATAACACTTAATTTTACCATAATTATGGGGGAAAAGGAACATGATGGGAGGCATAAAGGTAGGCTAAGGCGGAAGGCATATGTGACGGGGCCTTCCTTGGCTAAGGCTACCTGTGGCAGCTGGCTAAAAAAATGGAAGGCAACTGTAACGCCGGACCCAAACCGCCCCCTGCGGGGGAACGGGTCCGAACTTCATTCGCCCTCACACATGTCTCTCGGACTTTCGCTCCGCTTCAAAAGCGTCCTTCGAAACTCCGGGCGAATCTACCTCGCTGCCGCTCGTATGGAGACGTCGCCGCACTCCTCATCCACCACCGAAAGGGCACGCTTGCCTCATTTCAATGAGGCAACATGCGGCTTTCGGTCCCCCGCCCTGGCGGGGCGGATCGATTTCAGAGAAATCGAGTTCAGAGGCAAAACACGAAGACGGGCAGTGCTGAGAATAAGGAATGCGCTGCTGAATATCATCATAGCAATAATCCCACAGATTGAATTTTGAGCTAGGCCCGATTGAGAAATACGCAAACAACAGCTCATTTACCAAGAGCATACAGTACCTCCCACGCTCAAAAAGCCCTGAACCGAATTCGTGTCTACGTTCGGTTCAGAGCTCACGTTACGGTCTTTTGCCTTGGAGACGGCGAATGCCGTTCCGCTTTCGATGGGCCAAAACCGCTAATCGCAAGACGCTGCCAACGCAATTCGGTTCACGGACCGTGTGACCAAAAAATCAATTCGGCGCCCACGACCGATAGGGAGACGGTTTGGCGCCGTGCCGTGCGGTCTTTTAGCATCACAACATCACAGCACCACAGCATCTTTCCCAAACAAAAAAC
>NZ_AWUR01000015.1:0-34435 GCF_000468835.1 Acidaminococcus sp. BV3L6
CCAAAGTGACTTGACCCGCACATCTGTCAATCAATATTCAGTTCTCAAGATTCGTTCCTCGCTGTCATCCTCATCTGTGACAGCTTGTATATCATATCACAGGATGAAGTTCTTGTCAATAACTTTTTTGAATTTCTTTTTTTAAATCCATGAAGCATTGGCTCGCTTTCCTGTGTCCTGCGTCATCGTGGGGCGTTTGCCTCACCGCTGACAGATAGATACTATACAGGATTTTCCCATAAATTGCAAGCACTTTTTTTCTTTTTTTGTAATTTTCTTTACATGTACTATATATTGATTTTCTTCTTTCCTTTTTTTCCATATCTTGAGATAGCAGTGTTCTTTGAGCACGTCTGAGATATGGGATTTTTTTATGAGTCACGCTCATTTCTCTTGCCAGGGCAGAATTGTTGGTCCATTCATACCTTTAGCCTTCTTAAACCAGGCAAATAAGGTTATTCCCGAATGGCTGTCAGCTTCCGATACGTCATCTGATGCGCCTTCATTTCTTCTGTCAGATTATCCAGCTTTGCCCCATGAGGCACGGGACGCCGCGTGTTTTCATCGATGGAAACAAAAGTTAGATAGGATTGGGCCGCAAGCTCTTTGGTATGAAGGAAACGAACTGTGACAAAAACGCCGAGGCTGGTTTTTCCCGCATCGACCACGGTGCCTGTGACGCTCACCGTTTCTCCTTTTTCCACTGACTTGACAAATTTCATTCCATTCATTCCAAAAAAGACCATATGGGGATGACCTAAAAATGCTTCAGCCGTCAAAAAACCGCCTTCAATCATAAAATTCGCACAGCTTCCCGCAAATAGGGTCCCCCTGGGATTGAGGTCTTTGGGCATGATCATATGATAGGTCGATAAAGTCTGATTCATGGCAATCTCCTTATTTAGTTTTAGGCCCATAGGCATTATCCCCTGCGTCTCCTTTCATGAAGAAGAGGGCTAGGAGAATCACAAAATAAAGAACAGGAATACAAAAGATAATGGCCCAAAGGCCGCTGTGGCCTAGGTCATGGAGACGGCGTACCCCCAAGGTAATCTGCATGATCAGTCCAATGAGGGAAAAAGCTGCCGCCACGGGAGGAACGAAGGAAAAGACAACGGAAATGATGCCTACCGTCACAAGCAGGAGCAGCCAGCGAACAAAAAAGGTGCTGCGAGAAATCCTTCCTTTCGTGGATAGATACATTTCCTGCCAGTTTTCTGTATTCGGAATGTTTTCCTTGATGTAGGAAACTGCACTTTTAGGTGCCTTTTCCTGCTGAAATTGACTTTTTTTCCCTTCTTCCGCCATGGAAAGGTTTTCTTTTTCTTTTTCAGGGGTGACTTCAGCTTTACTTTTTATCACGGCTTTGCCGCAATGGGGACAATACTGCGCCGTTTCTTCTATCATTTCGTGACAATATGGACATTCCACGGTCATTCGCTCCTTTTTCTTCTTGGGAAAAATGCTCCCTTGCGAAAGATTATAACACAGATTGTCGTCTTCCTTTTAGCGTTTTCCCCTTTTTCCATGCTATAATGGAACCATCACCATAAGGAGGTGCGCCATGAAGCATTTGATGGCCTGTACAGCCCTTTTCCTGATTTTAGGGGTTACCTTTCCTGCGGAGGCTCGTTGGAGCGTCCTTCAAAAGGATGAAAGGGGGACCCTCTCCTTCCATGTCGAGTCCCTAAAACTCCTTGATAAGGATCGTACCGTCCGCGTCTACGAACGCTGGCAGCCAAAAGATAGCAGTATATCAGGAACCGTCATGCACAATGAATACGACTTCCACCTGAAACAGTGGCGCACACGGAGCAAATTTACGGTCACGCCGTCAGGAAAGAAAGGGAAAGGAACCCGAAAAATCGGTCCATGGCAACCGCTTTCGGCCCTTACACCAACAATGACCCACGCCAGGTATTATCGAGATTATGCACAGCTAAACGGTCCCTGGACGTTCGTTAAGACCATTCCCCGCTTGGGTAGGAAATGGATCAATCCAAAAAGCATTCGAAAAACAGGAACGGAACGCTATGAAGTCTGGGAAAAGACGGAGTTACGCCGCAGCGTGGCAGGAACAAAAGTACTTCTTTCCCTGACTGAATATGACCTTAGAAAAGAAACGGCAGAAACCAAATACCTTTCAAACTTTGACGCGTCAGGCTACATGACGAGCCATGCAGCCACCAAGGATCGTTGGAGCCGCAAGACCGATACATACGGGGAGTATATCGGTGACGCTGTCAAAAAACATTATGAGAAAAAAGAGATGTGAAGATGATCGTTCTTCACATCTCTTTTTTCTTATTTTACAATGGAAAGTCCCGGCCCTTCAGGCGTTTTGATACCGGCTGCTTTCCGGATGCCGTCCCCAACATGTTCCAAATGCTCCATCATCATAGTCAGCATGTTGTAGATCAGGGATCCCTCCATTTTTTCCGGCATGATGAGACAGGCATCCAGGACCATACTGCCCCCTTGGTCAACATAGTGTTTAAAAGATTTATACGTATGGTTGAGGCGATTCATTTCTTCCAAAACAGCTGCCCGCTTTTCTCCTTTGACAACAGCCTGGTCAAGGAGGACTCGAAGCGTTACGAAAACGCTGTCATCCACGGTGACAATGAATGGATATTCCACGTTCCCTGCTTTGAGCCGGGAATGGAAGAGAACCGTATGGAGCTCATCCTTGGGAATTTCTTCCACACCAAAAGCACCGCTGTCCTTACTTTCAATGAATTTTTTAAAAGCCTCTGCTTTTGCATTTGCCATTTTTCCACGACCTCGCTATGTTATGCACAAAGATATACACAAGTTTTCCACAAAAATAGAAGACTTATCCACAAAATCTGTGGATAACCCTAGGGAGTCCCCCCTATATATAGGGGTAGGTATCTGTTCCTACCCCTACGATGAGGAACTTATCCACAATCCATCCACAGAAATTGTGGATTATTTTGCGTTCTCCGTTTCCTTTTCTTCATCGCTGACCGTATCCACAATGGCAAGGGCTGCGACCTTGTCTCCTTTTTCAAGATCCATCATCTTGACTCCTTGAGCATTGCGACTGTAGCTTGAAATGTCGGAGGCTTTCATGCGGATGATGATACCGGCTGCGGAAATGAGGAGAATATCGTGATGGTCGTTCACGAGTTTCGATCCGACGATGTCACCCGTCTTATTGGTCACCTTCAGGTTAATGATGCCCTTTCCGCCGCGTGTCTGAAGCCGGTACTCGGAAATATCGGTTCGCTTGCCCAGCCCCCCTTCCGTGACAGTCAGGACTTCTCCTGAATCACCTTCACAAGAATCCATGGAAACCAATACGTCGTGATGCCGCAAGGTGATGCCGCGGACGCCATGGGCTGTGCGTCCCATAGGACGGACATCAGATTCGTTGAAGCGGATGGCATAGCCGTCGCGCGTAGCAAGCAGGATATCATGATGACCGCTTGTGAGCTTGACATCGATGAGGTCTTCATCATCATCCAGGTTAATGGCAATAAGGCCTGCCCGACGTGCCGTCTTGAATTCACTGACGCTTGTCTTCTTTATGACACCCTTATTGGTTGCCATAAAGAGGAATTTGTTCTCATCTTCACTGATTCCCGTCTTAACGGCAATAATCGCGGTGATTTTCTCATTTTCCACAAGGGGCAGGAGGTTCCGGATAAAGGTGCCCTTGGCCTGACGGCCCGCTTCTGGAATTTCATAGCCTTTCTGACGATAGACACGTCCTTGGTTCGTAAAGAAGAGGATGTTGTCATGGGTCGAGGCCAAGAGGAGATGTTCAGAAAAGTCGCCAGTTACTTTGTTGTCTTCTTTCACAATTTTTCCGCTGCCCGCCTTGACGCCTCGGCCGCCGCGGTTCTGATTGCGGAAATTCGTCAGAGCCTGACGCTTGATATAGCTCTGGTGGCTGATGGTGATGACAATATCTTCCTCGGCAATAAGATCTTCCGCATCAATTTCACCAGCATCGGGCACAATGGAGGTGCGGCGGGGATCACCGAAGCGTTTCTTCACATCAAGAAAATCATCCTTGGCAATCCCCATGATCTTATGCTCATCGGCAAGGACACTTTCGAGATAGGCAATGGTCGCCATGACTTCCGTGTATTCATCTTCGATTTTCTTGCGTTCCAGACCTGTGAGGCGCTGGAGACGCATATCCAGGATAGCCTGGGCCTGTTTCTCGCTGAGGCCAAACTTTGAAATCAAGGAAGCCCGGGCAATCTCGGCCGTTGCACTGCTGCGGATGGTCGCAATAACCTCATCAAGATGATCGAGGGCAATCTTGAGTCCGGCCAGGATATGGGCCCTTTCCTTGGCTTTATTGAGTTCATACCGCGTCTTGCGGGTAATGACTTCTTTTTGGTGCTCCAAGTAGTAGACGAGGATTTCCTTGAGATTCAAGATCCGTGGATGACCTTTGACGAGTGCCAGCTGGATGATTCCGAAGGATTCCTGCATCTGCGTGTGCTTATAGAGCTTATTGAGCATGATTTCCGGAATGATGTCACTGCGCAGTTCAATCACGATACGCATACCCTTCCGGTCCGATTCATCGCGCAGGTCCGTAATGCCTTCCAAGGTCTTATCCTGCACCAAATGAGCAATACTCTCAATGAGGCGGGCTTTATTGACCTGATAAGGAATCTCGGTCACGACGATACGGTTCTTGTTTTTGGGCATAGGCTCTACATGAGCCTTGGCACGGACCTTGACAACCCCGCGGCCCGTCGTATAGGCCTGACGAATACCGCTGACACCAAGGATTTGGGCTCCTGTTGGAAAGTCCGGTCCCTTGATGGCGCCCATAAGATCTTCGATGGTTGCATCTGGATGATCGATAAGCATGACCAAGGCATCCACGACTTCCCCAAGGTTGTGGGGCGGAATGTTCGTTGCCATCCCAACGGCAATACCAGCAGAACCATTGATCAAAAGGGCTGGAACCTTCGAAGGCAGGACTGTCGGCTCCTTCAAAGATTCATCATAGTTCGGGATGAAATCGACCGTATCCTTTTCAATGTCGCGAAGCATCTCCACGGCAATCTTGCCCATACGGACTTCTGTATAACGCATAGCAGCCGGAGGATCCCCATCGATGGAACCAAAGTTCCCATGTCCATCCACCATGAGGTAGCGGGTCGAAAAATCCTGTGCAAGTCGCACGATGGCGTCATAAACAGAAAAATCCCCATGGGGATGATACTTACCAAGGACGTCACCGACAATACGGGCCGATTTCTTGTAAGCCTTGTTGGGAAGCATGCCGGCTTCATTCATGGCATATAGGATCCGCCGATGTACCGGTTTCAGGCCGTCCCGCACATCGGGCAGGGCGCGCTGCACAATGACACTCATGGCATAGTCGATATAGGATTTCTGCATTTCCTCTTCGACGTAGACCGGAATGACTTTGCCAGCTGTGATGGTTTGACCTTCATTTTGCTGATCGTCCACGTTGTCACGCATCCTTTCTTGCGGCCTTCCCCTTGGAAGGCCGTCCTTGCAATCTATCCATACCTGTCAGGACTGACTGACAGGGCATCTTATCTCAAAAATACCTCATAAACCTGTTTGCCAATGAGGAGGACCGTTACGATAAGGTAAAGGGTCCTGATAAAACCAACACCGCGGCTGATGGCAATCTTTGCCCCCAGATGGGCACCAATGATCTCACAAAGGGCCATGGGAATGGCATAGATGAAATAGACCTTGCCTAGAAAGAGAAAAGCCGCAATCCCACCTAAATTGCTCGCAAGATTCATGGCCTTGGCGTTGCCGGCTGCTGTCACAAAATTGTAGCCGAAATAAAGAAAACCAAAAATCAGGAAGGTTCCTGTCCCCGGTCCAAAAAATCCATCATAGGCGCCCAAAAAGAGAATCATGAAAAGAATTCCCGCAAGGTCCTTCGTGGAGAAGGACGCTATCTGGTCAGCGCCACCCCACTCCTTCTTGAAAAAGGTGTAGAGGGCTACAATGACGAGGGCAGCAATAACAATATAGCGCAGGAGCATTTCCGGAAGGGAGCTGGCAATCACAGCCCCAAGGACAGAACCAATGACGGAAAGAGGCATATAGCGCAGCATCCTGCGATCCACGCGTCCGCTTCGCATAAAAGTGGTGAAGCTCGTAATGGCCCCGACAACGGAAGCCATTTTGTTGGAACCTAGGGCATACGCCATAGGAAGGCCAGTCGCCATCCAGGCCGGCAGAGTGATCAGTCCGCCGCCGCCTACAATGGCATCGATGAAGGAGCCGACAAAGCCGGCGAGCATGAGGAATCCTAAATGGACCCAAGAAAATTCAATCATGGTTCCTACTCCTTATACGTCAGATAAAAACCTGCAATGCCAGCATGACACGAAGCTTGTGTTTTCCTGCCAGCCATCTTGTTGCTCACGGCATAAGGATTTTCGCTGGAGATCACGTCATGTTCAAGGGGCCAGCGAACACCGTCAATAGAAACCTCACAGACGGGGCTGAAAGGCAGCAAACTAAGTGCCTTAGGGAGCTTTTGGGCCTCAAAACTCAAACGATCGCCCTTTTCCAAAAAAACAAGCATCTCCCATTCATCAAGGAGTACGACGGGGGTCTTTGTCCTTTTCTGATACTGGAGAAGGGTCAGGAAATTCGCATAAAGGTGATCGGCCCGTCCCCCCCAGACGCCGCTTGCCAGCAGCGTCCCTACAGGGGGCATTTCCTTTAGGAGTAGGGAAAGATCCGTCGCATCCTTATTCACCAAATAAGTCATTACCTTGGTCCCATGCGCCTTGATTTTTTCCCAGCTTCCAGCGTGACCGCTGTCCCTGTCCCCACAGGCAAGGACGGGATAGAGCCCAGCCCGAACACAATACTCGACGCCTTTATCAGCTCCATAAAGGGGCAGGTCTCTCATAGCAGCAAGAAGCCAATTGGGATCAGGACCCCGACCGCCTGCAACAAGGCCGGCAAGGGGCAATTTTCCCCGCGAAAGGATCAGCTTTCCCTGCGGCAGCAGCAGCTCCATGGAAATCCTCCTTAGAAGTCCAGATTCGTTACTTTACCAGCATTTTCCTCAATGAACTGGCGGCGCGGTTCTACTTTATCGCCCATCAAGACGGAAAAGACAGAATCCGCTGAAGCGGCATCCTCCAGATGGACCTGCAGTACCGTCCGCTTGGAAGGATCCATGGTCGTTTCCCAGAGCTGTTCCGGGTTCATTTCGCCAAGCCCTTTGTAACGCTGGACATAAGGATTGTTCTGACGGCCCACCTCGTCAAGTTTCTTTTGCAGTTCATCGTCACTGTAAGCATACGTGTGGTTCTTGCCCGTACGAATGAGATAAAGGGGCGGCTGGGCAATAAAAACATTGCCATTTCGGATGAGGGGCTGCATGTATCGGTAGAAGAACGTCAAGAGCAGCGTCCTGATGTGGGCCCCATCGACATCAGCATCGGTCATGATGATGATCTTGCCGTAACGGATTTTACTGAGATCGAATTCATCGCCAATCCCGCAGCCAAAGGCCGTGATCATGGAGCGGATTTCATTGTTGTTCAGCATCTTGTCCAGGCGGGCCTTCTCCACGTTGAGGATTTTGCCGCGCAGGGGCAGGATGGCCTGGAAGGCACGGTCACGGCCCTGTTTGGCGCTGCCGCCAGCGGAGTCCCCTTCGACGATGTAGATTTCCGTTTCTTCCGAATTCTTACTGGAACAGTCCGCCAGTTTCCCCGGCAGGGAGCTTACTTCCAGCGCGCTCTTGCGCCGTGTCAGATCACGGGCCTTGCGGGCAGCCGCTCGGGCACGGCTTGAGAGAATGGCCTTTTCTACAATTTTCTTCGCCGTCGGTGCATTTTCCTCAAAGTACTCATTGAGGGCATCGCTCACCATATTGTCAACGATTCCGCGGACTTCGCTGTTGCCAAGCTTGGTCTTTGTCTGCCCTTCAAACTGCGGTTCCCGGACTTTCAAGCTGAGGACACAGGTCAGGCCTTCGCGGACGTCATCACCGGAAAGGTTTTCCTCGCTGTCCTTTAAGAGACCGTTCTTGCGGGCATAATCGTTGATGCTTCTCGTCAAGGCCTGTTTCAGACCGGCCAGATGAGTCCCACCTTCTTCTGTATTGATATTATTGACGAAGGTATAGATATTTTCTGTGTAGGCATCCGTATACTGCATGGCCACTTCCACGATGGTGTCCTGCCGTTCCCCTTCTACATAGATCGGCGTATTGAAGATGGCTTCCTTGCCCTTGTTGATATATTCAACAAAAGAAATGATTCCGCCTTCGTAGTGGAAGATTTCATCGGCACCGGAACGATCATCCTTCAGTTCAATCTTGACGCCCTTATTGAGAAAGGCCAGCTCCCGGATACGATGCTTCAGCGTTTCATAGCTGTAGACCGTTTCCGTAAAGATCGTGTCATCAGGCCAGAAATGGACGCTTGTTCCCGTATCCTTGGCATCACATTCCCCTTTTACATAAAGAGGACGAACGGTCTTACCCTTACTGAACTCAATGCCATAAATCTTGCCGTCTTTTTTGACCTCGACTTCCATGCGTCGGCTCAAAGCGTTGACACAGGAAACACCAACTCCATGAAGACCGCCGGAGACCTTATAACCGCCATCGCCAAATTTACCGCCAGCGTGCAGGATGGTCATAACAACTTCAATGGCCGGTTTGCCGATCTTATGCATTTCAACAGGAATCCCGCGCCCATTATCGACAACGGTGATGCTGTTATCTTCTCCGATTTCAACAAGGATATGGTCACAGTAACCGGCCAGGGCCTCATCGATAGAGTTATCGATGACTTCATAAACCAAATGATGGAGCCCACGGGCACTGATACTGCCGATATACATGCTTGGCCGTTTGCGAACGGCTTCGAGGCCCTCCAGGACTTGGATCTGCTCTGCCCCATATTCACCGTGGACGGCGATTTCCTCTTCTATCGTTTTCTCATTGTCTTTTTCAGTCATGGAAACCTCCCAAATTGTGTTTCTGTTAACGATTCATGAGCGTCTTGCTCGAAATACCGGAAAGGATGATCATATCGCTCGTAACAATGCAGCTCGCCGGCGGATAGGCATCGGTCAGATCAAGGACCTTGGACGTACCCAGCTGCGGTTTCAAAAACAGCCGATAAAGATTCGTCCGCTTGTTGCGAATATCAAAGATGCCGATGATTTCGCTATTTTTTATAACGTAGTTGTTTCCCAGATGCAGGTACATAGGTCCGACGGCTCCTTTCTTTTTCGATGATGGCGTCGATTCGTTCATCTGACAGCTGTTCCGGAGAAAGGGAGCGGGTCAGCATGACGGCAAAAGCCTTATCAACGGACTTGGCCTGGGGATCCAGGGCCTTTCCCATGGCCCATTCCCCCAAAAGGGATTTGACGTCAGTAAATGTCATTTTATCACACTCAACAGCATGGCGACAATCTTCGTAGGAAATCCAAGGCGTTTTTTTTAGAACCTGATGGATCTTTTGACGGGTCGCTTCGGCTCTTTTGCGCCGACAGGCGCTGCAGATGGTTTCGCCTTCGATCAAAGGTACGCCGCAGCAGGGACAGCGCCGCGCCGCGTCAAGGTGAGGCATGAAAGGCCGCTCATTTTCCTTTGCTTCTGGAGCTTCTTCCAACACTCCATGGAACATCTTCAGGACCTTCACAGAAACAAGACGGCGTCCATTTTTTCGTGGCAGGGCCTTACCAATCGCAGCAAGCAGCTTGCCCTGCATGGTCAGGAAATTATGGGACCAACTAGGGTTATCCGTATGAATAAACAGGGTTGCGTGCTGAAGGCGGTAAGGCTGGGAATGACGGGCTGCCGCCTCCCCAACGATCAACGCCCAGTCTTTTCGAAGCCGGTAAAGAACATATTTTTCCTTGGCAAGATCCGTCTTGAGCGCTGCCATAATCAAACAATCAATGTCCTTCATGAGCATCTTCCTCCACCCAGCCGGAACGAACTTCGTAAAAGACCACATCACCACTGGAACGGGCCAAGGCGCGGTCATTGACCGTGAGAAGGGTCTGAACCTTACCGCCCATGCCATCAAGGAGCATGCGGCGGCGCCCTTCGTCAAGCTCACTGAGCACATCGTCAAGAAGCAGGATAGGATACTCTTCCTTGCTGTGAAAAATGAATTCCAGTTCCGAAAGTTTAAGTGCCAGGGCCGCTGTCCGCTGCTGACCTTGGGACCCAAAGGAACGCAGGGGCCGGCCCTCCTGCAGGATTTCGAGATCATCCCGATGCGGTCCCATACTGGTATATCCCCTCACGTAATCAAGACGATGCCGCTTTTTCAGTTCTTCTTGGTAAAATGCCTGCCACTCAGAAAGAGAAAGCCCCTTGGGAGGAACCCCCTCCCCATCCGACCGTTTCTGCAGATAGGATAGGGTCATCTTCTCACGGTCCTGAGTAATGGTTCCATAGACAAGCCCTGCAGCCCGTTCAATTTCTTCCATGGCTTTCAGCCGTTCGAATACGATGACCGCGGCACTTCGAGAGAGCGCTTCATCCCATACAAAAAGCTGACCTTCATCCAATTTTTCCTGGTCGCGGCAATGGCGCAGGAAACGATTTCGCTGCTGCAGGACTCGATTGTAATTTTGCAGGGCTTCATAGTAAAACCGGCTTGTCTGGGCAATTTCCATATCGAGGAAACGTCGCCGCAGGGAAGGGTCCCCCTTGACAAGCTGCAGATCATCCGGCGTGAAAAGAACCAGATTCAAAGAACCATAGTGCTCCTTTGGAGAAATGGGAGTACCATTTCGTTGGGCCTGTTTGCGGGTCCTTTTCCCTTCCTGGATCCGTTTGACAAGGAGCCGATTTTCCCCATAGCGGTCACAGTAAGTCACTTCTGCCGCACAATCAGTCTCACCAAATTTCACCAATTCCTCATCATGACGGCTGCGAAACGAAAACCCCATCGCCGCATAATAGAGCCCCTCCAAAAGATTGGTCTTGCCTTGGGCATTGCGGCCATAGATGACCGTCAAGTCATGGGATAGGTTCATCGTAAGGTCCCCATAATTGCGAAAATGATGGAGACGCAGTGACGAAAGTCTCATGCTGCTTAGAAAATTACGCGCACAGGCGTAATGATATAGGTGTAGGAAGGATCATCAACGGGCATCATACGGGCAGGTGAAAGGGAGGAATTGGTTTCAAGGACCACTTGATCACAGGAAATGTTCTTGCAGAAATCCATCAGATACTTGGAGTTAAAGGCAATATTGAGCGGCAGTTCTTCTCCTGTCGTTACGCCTTCCATGATTTCCATGCCTTGCCCGCGGTCGCTGGCTGCACTGGAAAGGATCACCCGATCGGCTTCGATGTTGAGACGGATGATGTTGTATTCCCCTTGTGCAAAAAGGGAAACTCGCTGAATGGCCCGTTCCAGATCCTGGCGATTGAGAACCGACCGATTCTTGAAAGACGGAGGAATCGGTCTTGAATAATCAGGAAAAGTTCCTTCGATGAGACTAGATACAAGGCTGAGGCTTCCCATACGGACCAAGATCTTGCTGTCTTTTTGGATGATGGCTACATCTTCCGGCAGCTCCCCAGTCAGGTTATTGGCAATTTCCTTAAGGACGCGGGCCGGAATGAGCAGGGAATACTCGCTGTCGTCAGCCGTTTCTGGATCAGCCGACTTGATGGCCAGACGATGTGTATTGGTTCCGACACAAGTGATGTGTTGCCCTTTTTTCTCCATGAAGACGCCCGTAAAAAGAGGCCGTGATTCATCAGTAGAACAAGCATAGACGGTTTGACGGATGAGCTGTCCCAGCAGATCTTCGGGCAAGGTCAGGATCCGTTCTCCTTCAAATTCAGGAAAAGACGGATAATCGTCACTTCCAATCAGGGGAATATGATAAGTACCCGTTTCACTAGTAAGCGTCAGTTCCTGGGTGCCTTCTTTTTGGGTCAACGTGAGAATGTCCGTAGAAAACTTGGCCAAAAGATCCCCTAAGGATTGTGCAGGAACAAGGATGACTCCGTCTTCATTGCCATTGACTTCCAAAACCTTTTTCATGCTGAAGTTGACATCCATAGCAACAAGTTCCAAAGTGTTGCCGTTAAGGCTCATATGGATACCAGAAAAAATAGGTGCGTTGGGGCTTGAGGAAATTGCTTTTTTAACGGTATTGACAGCTTTGGCAAGCTGGGCACTTTCACAGGAAAACTGCATGAGAAAACCTCCTTTAAGTGAGAACTCTAAAATATTAAAAGATAGCCGCCTTAGTAGTAGGGGCTGTGAATTTGTTCAAAAATCCTGAAATCCTTGATGTGGCCGTCTATTTCGCTGTTGATAAAGGTGTGGGAAAGTTGTTGATGGCTATCCACAAGTCCACAGGATTTTGGGGAAAAGAAGTTATAAACAGATTCATCCACAGTTTTTCCACAAAGTTATCCACGACCTGTGCATAATTCTGTGGATGATTATTAATTGAAGGAAATTAAAAAGATCAGCCTTTCAGATGAGTGATATGCTTTTCGATTTCCTTGGCAAATTCGGTCTTTTCCTTGCTCTTGGAAAGAATCTTGTCACAGGCGTGAAGGACTGTTGTGTGGTCACGGCCGCCAAAGGATTCGCCAATACGGGGTAGGGAAAGGTCCGTCAGGGTTCGTGCCAGATACATACCAATCTGACGGGGCAGGGTGATATTAGCTGTTCGTTTCTTGGAAAGCAGGTCATTCAAGGTGATGTTGTAATACGATGCAATGTACTGCTGGATGGCTTCAATGGTAATAGTCCTTGAAACCGGTGTTAGATTGAGATCCTTGAGGGCTTCGATGGCAAGTTCTTCCGTAATGGGTTCATTGGAAAATTGAGAATAGGCTCGAACCTTGGTATAGGCGCCTTCCAGTTCCCGGATGTTGGTGGAAATATTGCTGGCAATTAGGTTTGTTACGCTGTCTGGTACGCTGATATGATCCTTGAGGGCCATGTTCTTCAAGATGGCAATCCTCGTTTCAAGGTCCGGCGGCTGGATATCCGCAATAAGTCCCCACGTAAATCGGCTTTTGAGGCGCTCTTCCAGTGTATCCAGTTCCGATGGTTTGCGGTCACTGGAAATGATGATCTGTTTTTCTGCTTTGTAGAGTGTTTCGAAGGTATGGAAGAATTCTTCCTGCGTCGATTCCTTTTTTCTCAAAAACTGGATATCGTCAATGAGCAGGACATCGATGTTGCGGTATTTATTGCGAAAGGCTTCTGTTGCATTGTTCTGGATGGAATTGATCAGTTCATTGGTGAAAGTCTCACTGGATGTATAAAGGATCTTCATTTCCGGATGGTCCTGGTGAATCTTGTTGCCTATGGCATTCATGAGGTGCGTCTTGCCAAGTCCTGAATCGCTGTAAAGAAAAAGCGGGTTATAGACCTTGGCCGGCGCTTCGGCAACGGCTTTTGAAGCGGCATGGGCAAAGCGATTGGAATTGCCGATGACGAAGTTTTCAAAGACGTATTTAGGAGACAGGTTGGAAGAAAAATCCTGACGCGGTCCCTTTTTGGGAATGAGGGGCTCCTTTGCTTTGGGTGCTGCAGCCCCGTGTCCAGGAAAAAGATCCTCTTCTTTATTTGCCAGGTCAGGACGAATCTCTACATCAAGGGTCATGGGCCGATTGAACTGACTTTTAAGGAATGCCTCAATAGGCTCTTTATAATTATTTATGATCCACTCTTTGGTGAAATCATTCATTACGTCAAGGAGCAGCGTATCTTCTGTAAGGGAACGCGGAACGGCCTGAGAAAGCCATTTTTTGCATCCCGACATCTTAGGAATGGACTGATCCCCATTTAGAAGGGTCTCCCATAAGGAAGAAAGGACGTCATTCTCCATAAGTAAACCACCTTTATCATCATTTTCTCGAATCCATATTATAGCATATTCGGGGTGAACTTTGGGGAGGAACTTTGCCAACCTGTGGAAAACATTGTGGACATGTGGATAACTTTTTAAGTTATGTAAAACAAAAAGATAAAAAAGACCGAAATCAAGGGAATACTGACTTTGTGCACAAGAAAAAAGCTTATGCACAGAAAGTTATCCACAGGTGTGTATAACTTTGGGGAAAAGTATGAAAAAATCAATGGTTTTAGCATGTTCCCGAATATATGTTTTGTATATAATTTACATGAAGGTGAAAAGGGATAGTCAGGGCCTCGTTTTTGTGAAATGGACAGAAACAACATTTTAGTAAGATATTCTATTTTTATATGATGATTTTGTATCGCATAATAGATGAGGAAAACGAAAAGGAAAAGGAGAAAAGAAAAGGTTCTTTTCTGTGTATAAATCGTTAATGTTCGGAAATGGGAAAATTTCCCCTTTATGTGAGGAAACATCCCTATTTTCCTATGGAAATGCCTATTACTCTGTCTGTGGATAAAAAAGCAGGTTTTTCTGCTTTTTCCACAGGCAAGAAGAAAAAGACCGGACTTATACACAGTTATCCACAGCTTTTAACGGTTATCCCCAGAAGTTTGTGGAAAACTTTCAAGCCCTGTCCCCGTGGGCAAATTGAAATAGATAAAGTAGGAATCACGGTGGAAAAAGGCTGGGCCTTGTGGAAAAAAGAGGACTTATACACAGCTTTTTGAAAACAGCCTGTGTATAAGTCCGGTGGATGAAAGGAAAAAGGAGGGAATTGTTCGGGAAATGCATTCTTTTTCTTAAAATGGTAAAAAAAAAGCCGCCCTATTAGCGGCAACACATTTTTTGAAGTGGAGCGGGCAATGGGAATCGAACCCACCTCTAAAGCTTGGGAAGCTTTCATTCTACCAATGAACTATGCCCGCATAACAACACTATTTTACCAAAGAAAGCGGTGTTTGTAAAGGGAAAAGCAAGAGGAATCTTAGGATGATTTCAAAAGGTTCACTTGATGCTATAATGAAAAAAATTCAAAGGAGGCTTTTCCAATGAAAGATAAAATGATTCTGGCCCTTTTGCTGGGAATTATTTCCTTTAGTGGCAATGCGTTTGCTGCAGTAAAACCAACTGAGGCCATACCCAGCAAGATCCTTGATGTCACGCTTACGAGAAATAAGATCACTTCCATTCCTGACGTGGTCTATGAGCAGGTCCCTCAGCGGGGATATCCTAGCAGAGCGATGAAAATGGACTTATTCATTCCTGAGACGAAGGATAAAAAGCCACTCATTCTTTATATTCCAGGCGGCGGCTTCATCTCGGCCAATAAGAACAATATGCCACAGCTCGTGAACCATTTGGCAGAACAAGGCTATGTCGTGGCCGCGGTTGAGTACCGTGTGGCACCTACGGTCAAATTCCCTGCTCCTTTGGAAGATATCAAGGCGGCCCTGCGCTTTCTAAGGGCCCATCAAGACCAGTATGGCATTGATCCCCAGCGGGTCGGCGTCGTTGGCGGCAGTGCCGGTGGTTATTTAACCGCTCTCATGGCAACGACCAGCGGCAGCAGGGAATTTGATAAGGGAGATTATCTTCATGAAAAAAGTGATATCACCTGTGCTGTTGACCTGTATGGTCTTTCCGATTTGACCCGGATTGGGGCTGATTATTCCAAACAGGTACAGGCCCTTCATGCTTCCAGTGGCGCTACAGAAGCCCTGTGGGTCAATGGAAGCGGTGTTTTTGGCGGCAAGGATGGCGGTATTTCTGCCGATCAAAAGGCCGCACAGCGGGCTAATCCCATTACATACATTTCTTCGACCTCGGCTCCTTTGATGCTCATGCATGGCACGGCCGATACGGTAGTTTCGCCCAGTCAGACAGATATCCTTTTTCAAGCCCTCCAGAAAAAGAAGATTCCCAGTGAGCGCTATCTAGTTCCCCATGCGCCTCATGGCGGCGTCTACTGGATCCAGCCCAAGGTACTTGAAACGATTACCGCTTATTTTGACCGCTATCTCAAAGGCTAAGCGACGGCAGAAAAAAAGGCTGTGAAAAATGACGGTATCTGGATTCCCTTCATTTCCTCACAGCCTCTTTTGTTGTTCCAGTCGTTGACGAAAGTCTATCGTGCGGTGCGGGGAATCTTCTCCCTAAAAAATAAAGGAAAAAGCAGCGTCAAACCGCAATGAATGGATGTCTGCCCCGCCTTTTGCGTCGGAGTTCCTTTGCCTTATTTTCGCTTTAAGCCTGTCATCATCGTAAGGGAAAAGAAAAGAACGGTCAGCCAAGCAAATGTTTTATGTGCTTTCATCATGGGCCTCCTTTATCAAACAATCCTTTTCCCTAGTTTACTATGACAAACTCACACTTGTCAAAAGCAAAAAAGAACCTGTATTTTGGGAAGGGAGTGTCCCACGGGGCGGGACTTTATGATATAATGCTACTTTACATAAGCGTGTTTTTATGATTGGAAAGGGGTAAGTCATGGCTGAATTGAATTTACTGCAAAAAAAGATTCTCGCTGACGGTATCATCAAGAGTGGGGATGTCCTCAAGGTGGACAGCTTCCTGAATCATCAGATCGATGTTCCTTTTATCAGCGAACTGGGGAAAATCTTCAAGAAACTCTTTGCCAGCCGTCCAGTTACAAAAATCCTCACCATTGAGGCATCGGGCATTGGGATTGCTTGTCTGACAGCAATCCATATGGGTGTACCAGTGGTCTTTGCTAAAAAATCAGCGGGCAGCAACATGGATGCCGATGTATACAGCACGGAAATCAAGTCCTTCACCCATAATAAAACAAATCATGTCATTGTTTCCAAAAAATATCTCAACGGCGGAGATCATATCCTTATCATCGATGATTTTCTTGCCAATGGCTGTGCCGTTGAAGGATTGATGGACCTTGTCGACCAAGCTGGCGGGACTGTCGAAGGGGTTGGTATCTGTATTGAAAAAGGATTCCAAGGAGGCGGTGATGCCCTGCGGAAAAAAGGCGTCAATCTCAAGAGCCTTGCTATCATTGAAAAAATGGATGCCAAGACGGGAACCATTGTGTTCCGCTGATGAAGGAGGCTGCTGATGGATAGAGAAAAAGATCCAATCTACGAACTGGATGGAAAGATTTCCTTTGAAAAAGCGATTCCTTTTGGGCTCCAGCATGTCCTTGCCATGTTTGTTGCCAATATTGCTCCGATCCTGATTGTAGCGGGTGCTGTCAAATTATCTACAGAGGAAACGGGTGCTCTTGTCCAGGCAGCCATGATCATTGCCGGGATTGGTTCCCTTTTTCAGCTCTATCCGCTAGGGCCCCTGGGTTCAGGACTTCCCATCATCATGGGAATCAGTTTCACTTTTGTCTCTACCTTCTGCGTCATTGGTGCTAAATATGGTTATGGTGCTGTTTTGGGCGCGGCCCTTGTAGGCGGCCTTCTTGAAGGTCTTATTGGAATGGGGGCTAAGTACTGGCGCCGATTCATTCCTCCTATTGTTTCGGCCAGTGTCGTCACGGCCATCGGGTTTTCCCTCTTAGGTATTGGAGCCAACTCTTTTGGCGGCGGCTTTGGCAATCCTCATTTCGGGGAACCCAAATTCCTCATCGTAGGGACCATTACCCTTCTCAGCTGTCTTATCTTCAATATCAAGGCCAAACATTTTTATAAGCAGCTTTCTGTTCTGTTTGGTCTTGTTGTAGGGTATATTGCAGCTGCTTTTCTTGGCATGGTGGATTTATCAAGGATGACTCAGGTGGGACTTTTTTCCCTGCCGATGCCGCTTCCCTATGCTTTGGAATTTCGACCTGATGCCATTTTTTCTGTATTCCTTATTTTCCTTGTCTCTGCTACGGAAACCTTAGGGGATACTTCGGCCCTAGCTGCCATGGGCATGGGAAGGGATGCGTCAGATGGTGAAATCCGAGGATCCATTGCCGTTGACGGGTTTATTAGTTCCTTGTCCAGTCTTTTTGGCTGCCTTCCCATTACGTCCTTCAGCCAGAATGTCGGTCTTGTCGCCATGACCCATGTTGTTAATCGTAAGGCCATTGCCAGCGGCGCCCTGATCATGATCCTTGCTGGCCTTTTCCCTGCTTTTGGAGTTATCTTGGCCTCCCTTCCTGACGCTGTTCTTGGTGGATGTACTCTTATGATGTTTGGCTCCATTGTCGTCAGCGGCGTTCGGATGCTTGCCGGCTGTGGTTTTACTCAGCGCAATATGAGCATTGCGGCGCTTTCTCTTTCCATTGGAATTGGTTTTACGCAAACGCCAGCTATTTTCAAGATGTTTCCGACAATCATCAAGTCCGTCTTTGCTGAAAACTGTGTGGCCGTTGTCTTTGTTGTTGCTTTTGCGCTGAATCTCATCTTCCCCAGTGAACTTGAAATGGAAAAAATGAATCAGTAACTCCCAGAAAGGAATGGAACCATGGACTTAGGTGATCTGCTAACCTTGCAGGGGACCCTTTTCCTCTTGATGCTTCTTGGCGCTTATTTGACCAAAAAAGGAGTCATTACCAAAGAAGGAAAGCGCTGTCTGACGGATCTTGTTGTCTATGTGATCCTTCCCTGTACAATCTTTAAGTCCTGTTTTGTCGATACGGGGACCAATTTTGCAGCTGTTGGTGCCCTTTTGCTTTTGCTTTCCCTTGTCATTGAAGTGGGGTCCTTATTCTTTAACCAAGTGCTTTATCGGCGTTACAGCGGGGAGAAACGCAAGGTTCTTCAATATGGGACGCTCGTTCCCAACAGCGGTTTTTTGGGTACGCCAATTGCAGAGGGAGTCTATCATGATCTAGGGGTCCTTTATGCCGCGATTTTTCTGATTCCTGTCCGTATTTTCATGTGGTCTTTTGGAACAAGTTATTTCATGGCCCAGGAAGGCATGAGCAAAAAGGAGTTATGCCGAAAGGTTATTACCCATCCCTGCCTCATTGCTGTTTTTCTGAGCCTTGCTGTCATGATTTTGAGAATCAACCTGCCAAGCGTCCTTAAGGTGACCGTTCTTGCTATCAGTAAATGTAATTCTGCCATTGCTATGTTTGTTGTGGGAACGGTCCTTGCAGAAGCTCCCACGTGGAAAATCTTTGATCTTGATACGGTTTATTACTGCGTAATCCGGCTTATTTTCCTGCCTTTATTAACCTTATTTCTGGGACGCGTTATGGGATTATCCGGTGCCAGTCTGGGTGTCGCTGTCCTTATGATGGGCATGCCAGCCGGAGCGACGACATCGATTTTTCCTTCCCTTTATGGCGGTGACGCACGCCTGGGGACTAGCTGTGTCATTCTTTCTGTTCTTCTTTCCATGGTAACTCTTCCTCTTTGGATTTATCTCGTCCATTTATCTTAATCCGCCAGAAGATTCCCTTCTTTAAGGTAGGAAATGAATGGCAGGTGACTGCGTGGAATCGATGCCCACGGAAGCCATAAATCCACCGTGGATAGTCTTGGTGATGCTCATTTTTATTATATAATCAGCATATAATAAAAATGGGTTCTTCACGGAAATTTGTGGGGTCATAGACAGATGGATATTGAAAAAGGACATCAAATTCTCCAAAATATAAGGTGGCTAAACCCAAGTAAAGGAGAATTGAGATGTCCTCTATTTAGTACATTATTTAAGCAGACCTGTTTTGTCAAGACCCCGATTACCTTGTTGGGCTCCCCGAAGATCCTTTAGACGATTCCACGGTATGGGTGGTTACCAGGTAGAAACGCCATACCGATTTTCTCTGCTCTCACTGCGGAGAGCCGATGCATATCTATGGCACGTACCGAACCCGCCTAAGGACGGTGCCTATGCAGCCAAATGCCAGGCGCACTGTCCTCTTCGAGGGGCACCGCTTCCGGTGCCCTTGCCGTCAGGAAACGGTTACGGAACTCAATCCGTACAGATGTCCTGAAACGAGAATCACCAAACAGGCCGCTGTGTGGATTCCATCGCTGCTCGCCCAGGGATTTACGACTATCGGAGTGCAGAAGATAACAGGCATCCATTGAAACACGATTCGCCAAGCTGAAGGAAAAGCGAATCGACGGTCTGGCAAACCATGCCAAATGCCCTATTGACACAGGCTGATTGGGAGGATACCACAAGATTAAAACTGCCGAACACGCATATGGGTACAAGAACGACCGGTACTTTTTTACCTTGATTCGGTACCGGTCTTTACCTACGTATGATTTGGCATCCCACAAAAATACGTGAAGTACCTATTTTTTTAATTGTTTTTTTTACAGGAATTGATGAAGGTTTGGAACAATTTCAGTTGTTCAGGCGCATCAAACATCATTTCTGGATGCCATTGGACCCCAACGATGAACGAGGCGCCGCCTGTAATTTCAATGCCTTCTACGGCCTGATCTTCTGCAAGGGCCGTGATGGTGACGTTCTTGCCTGGTTCGCAGACCCCTTGGTGATGAAAACTATTGGTACGGATCTTATCCCCGAAAATTGTATGGAGAAGGGAACCTGAAGAAAAAAGTGTTTCATGGGAGGGATAATTTTTGGGAGCCATATCTCCCATATAGCGGTGTGTCAAATGAGCTTCTTGACCTAGATCTTGATAGACAGTTCCTCCCATTGCGACGTTCATGATCTGTATGCCGCGGCAGATTCCAAGCATGGGAAGCTTGTGTTCATAGCCATAATGGAATATTGTAAGGTCATATTCATCCCGTTCGGGTACAATCCGCCCACAATACGGCATGGGACGCGCACCATACCGGAGCGGATCGATGTCATGCCCCCCGCTGATAAGGATTCCGTCGACTTTTTCGAGGAGGGCAATAATATTCTTTTTTTCCCTGCAATAGGGGATGATGGTGGGAATCCCACCCGCTTTTTCAATGGTGTAGATATAGTCCGCTGCTAGGAATTCCCAATCTTGGCCAGGAAGTCCTAGGCCAGGAACGCCGATGACGGTATCCCTGGGATCATAGTTACAAGTAATTCCAATAATTGGTTTCATTTTGATACCTTCCTTTCATGGTCTGTCATTGTTTATTCTCAGAAGATTGGTTTTGATGAAAACTGCGTTCCATAGCTTCCCATTTAGGCCATTTCATGTGTTCCCATTTTTCGGGATCGGCGAAGTACTCTTTGGATGCCTTTACGACATGCTGATGGCATAAAAGAATACAGACCATATTGATGGTTGTCATCAGGGCCGTTCCAAAATCTACATAATTGATCATCGTTTCAATGCCCATCATGCCGCCAATAAAGGTCATAAATAAGAGAACCCAGCGGCCATACGTCTTTCCTTTTTGACCAATCAGTTTGACGAGGGATACACAGGAAAATTCAATTTGCGCGCAAGCCGTGGTAAAAGTAAACAGAAGCAATGCAATTGATACAATCCACGAACCAGCCGTTCCAATGGCAGAGGAAAAAGCGGCCGCCGTCATCGTGGAGGCGGTTACACCGGGACTTGTCCAGATGCCAGTGCATAAAATCGCAAAACAGGTGAGATTACAGACAACCAAGGTATCAAAAAAGGCTTCAAAGACTCCCCACATGCCTTGCTGAACGGGATGGTTCACAGCTGCAACGGTATGGACCATTGTCGTGTAACCGGTTCCTGCGTCATTGGAATAGACTCCACGGCAGATGCCCCATCTGATACAGGCAGCCAGCGTAGCGCCTGCAAACCCTCCTACTGCGGCTTTTCCTGTAAAGGCATAACGAAAAATGGAGTAAAAAGCATGAGGAAAGTTTTCGATATTCAGTAAGATAACAAGGAGCGCACCCCCAACATACAGGATACTCATGAAAGGCACGATTTTTTCACTGACTGCCAGAAGATTGCGCATTCCACCAACAACCACGGCAATGCAGAAAAGGGTGAGAATGAGGGCTGAAAGGGTACGATTGGCTCCTAAGGCGACTAAGTGATCGACTCCTGATCCAATTTGGGCAGAAGCTGCGAAAAATAGGGCAAACAGGCAGAGAATCGTATATAGTTCTCCTGTCCACTTCCATCCGGTGGCGTTTCCTAAATAATACTGGGGCCCTCCCACCCAATTGCCTTTTTGGTCAATTTCGCGGTAGAGCATGGCCGTTGTTACTTCCGTGTATTTTACGGCGCATGCAGCAAGGCCGGCAATCCAGAGCCAAAAAACACTGCCCGGTCCTCCAAAAGCAATTGCCATGGCGGTCCCCACAATGTTCCCCGCTCCCAGGGTTGAAGCGAGTGCACCACTGGCCGCTTGCCATCCGCTGAATTGACCGTCGGAACCTTCACTTTTCGTGAATGATTTTCCAATGGTGTGTGTCAGAATAAATGGCAATTTCCGATAAGGGAGCATGTTCAGTCTTACGGCAAGAAAGCACCCGCCGCCGACAAGAAGAATCAGCATGGGAATCCCCCATATCCAATTGGTAAAGGTCAAAATAGCCTCCAACAATGCGTTCATGAATGAGCCTCCTTTTTTTATCAGGCTGTCGACATCCTATCTATTACTATCGTAGGGGATGGATGGGGCTTGATGTCAATTACAGAATTATCTAAAATCAAGAAAAAGATGGAGTTGACTCCACCTTTTTTTCGAAGAAACTATGCAAAAAAAGCAGGGGCCTGATACAATAATTACTGAAACGGAAGATATGGAAAACCTTACGGGAGGAATCAGTATGAAAATAGGTGATTTTTCACGTTCTGTCGGCGTGAGTGTCGATACCATCCGCTATTATATTTCCTTGGGCTTATTGATTCCTAACAGCCAAGGTGCGCAGCTGTCTTTTGGTATACGAGAACAAAATGATATGGAAATAATCTTAAAAATGAAGCACCTCTATTTCTCCCTTCATGAAATCCATGAATATTTGGATATCCATAGAATGAATAATATGGTGGAGGAAGAGAGCTTAACAGATGTCAAGCGACTCCTTGCAGGTAAATTGGAAGAACTCAAGAAAAAGAGAGCAGAGCTGCAGTTTGCTGAAAATGAAATTGCAGATTTGTTGGGGAAAATTGGAAAGCCCGACTGCGAAAAACTCAGGACAGGGGCTCCTCTTTTCTCTTTGTCCTTGCTTTCATGTCCTCATTGCGGCCGATCCTTTACCTTGACAGATGCTGTTCTCGATCATCGTTATATCTATCAGGGAAGACTGCAATGTGCCTGTGGCTGTGAAATGCAGATCCAGGAGGGAATCATCCAAACGGGGAATGTGTACAAAGGTGATTATGATCGACCTGATCTCCAGCGGAGAATCTATTATGATATCAATGAGAATCTCGCCACTCATCTGCAAAAATGCTCCGATTATATTGTTTCAAGGATGAAAGGCCGGGCCATTAAAGGAAAGGTTGTATTAGAGGGCCATATCAACGGGTACTTTTTTCTATACACGAATCTGAAGGATCTTGATCCAGATTGTCTGTACATCTTGATTGACAAATATCCGGAAGTATTGAAAATGTACAAATCCAATTTGGAGCAGCTTCATTTGGAACGAAATATCCTTTATATTGCCGATGCAAGTACCACGCCGCCACTAAAAAAAGGAAGTGTCGACCTATTGATCAGTTTTACAGGAGACAATGAACACAGTTTGTATTTCCGTTCTTCCTATATTGCTGATTGTGAACCTTATTTGAGTCCTTCTGCCCATGTATTGGGAGCAAAGCTGGAATATGATTCACGAGCCCTTAGTTTGAAGCGGATTCGTCAAAGCTATCCGGAAGGAAATGGAAACGGCTATTGTCGGGGCATGACCTGCAATGCTTATGAAAAACTGGGGTTTCGATGGCAGGAACAAGCCATTGGAGAGATGGAAGTCATCCGGAAAAAATTCGCCTATCGTAATCATGTGGATGGGGAAAAATTACAGATTAGTTGTTTTCATGCATCCAGGGATCCATCTTTTAAAAAGTGAATCATTAGGATTGCTCATTTTCCCTAAATAAAAAGGATCGTTGGAAAAATGTCCAACGATCCTTTTTATTTAGGGATCCAATTTCTTTTTGCCGTGAAGTGTCCGAGCCTTTTCAAGGGGAAGATTATAATTAGGTGATGCGATATCAAGGGAAGAGTCACTTTCTGGCGCGTTTTCGATACCAAGAAGTGTCACCATAAAATTATAGAGAAGGTCATTGGTCCACCAGCAGTCCTTATGGGATTGAAGAACCTGCCATAAAAGAGGCCTCTCTTTTCGGCTTTCCGATGAAAGATGGACAACAAAAGGAATATGGGTCATGATGGGTTCATATTGAGTGGCGTTGTGACCGATGCCTTTACGGCTGTCCTCACCATGGTCGGAGAAGTAGACTAGGCCACGAAAATCTTGCATTTTCTTTAATTTAACATAGAGTTGTTTCAGGAACTGGTCCGTATAAAGGATGGTGTTGTCATAGGTATCGATATGATTGTTGCCCCCAGAAAAATAGGTTTCATTTTTTGGATATCGATCTTCATAAGAAGCATGGCTCCCCATCACGTGAAAAACAATAAGAGTAGGATGAGCGCTATCGACAATCGGTACATGATCCAACAGGGCCTTGTCATAATAAGTGGAACCCACTCCTTTTCCCGCACGGCCATTGATAAACACTTGGTGATCTGCTGTTCCGGCCATTTCTGATGTGGGTGTGTCCCATGCTCCATATTTTCGCTGGTTGCTGATCCAATAGGTCTCATATCCTGCTTTTTTAGCTATTTCAATCAAGGAATATGCTTTTTGTAAAGGAATATTGTTGTATTGATTCTTTTGACTTAACGCATAGGTGAGAACGGGGACGGTATGCGTATGATTGGAAAATGCTTTAGAAAAAAGCAGGGTTCCTGGGTCTTTTTTGAAGCTTTCCAGAAATGGTGTTGTGTGGCGTTTGTATCCATAGCTTTCCATATGATCCCTTGTGGCTGACTCACCAATGACAAGGACATAGAGGCCTTTTGCTTTAGGTGAAACAGAAAGGCCTTTCAATTGTTCTAGGCGGTCAAGCCGTTCATTACGTGATTTCTCGTAATGACTGTAGTCAGCAAGAATTTCTTTTGTCTCTTTCATGGCTACAAAAAAGGAGTAACTTTTTGCTTTTACGGGAAAGATGATAAGGCATAAAGTAAGAAATACGATCAGTTTAACAGGAAAGTCGGGCCTCTTTTTTGAAAGAACCTGTTGCCGGAGTTTTAAGAGATCATGGCCTAAGGCACCGAGCAGAGAAAAAAGGAGAAGGCTTCCGACCAGAGCTGCGGAAGGAAGACTCTTGATATAAGCTAAGGCTTCTTCCTCATTTGTTTGAAAGAGTGTCAGCATAATATCTGAAGAAAGTGCCTTCCCACCGCTGATCAAAAGATAAACCAATGTGGGCAAGGGAAAAACAATTGCGGATATGAATAAGAATCTGGAAATGCAAGTGATTATTTTCTTGTAGGATGTATGCTCTGCAAGACATTCCAAAAGAAGACTTCCTCCATAGCCAAAAAGAACCAGACCGGAGGCAAGGACGGCGTCACGAGGAAAAAGAGTGCTTTGGGGGTTCTGCGAAAGCACAAGGATTGGACTTTCATAGAGAAGGAAAAGGACGGTCCAACTTTTTAGAAAGGCTGTAGAAAAGTTCATCATATACCCTAGCAAGGCAAAGAAAAGCGATTCAAAAAGGACTAACTTATAGGATTGAGAAAGAGGCTGCCCGAGAAAATATTCAAAAAGAAAGAATAAAATAGCATAAGAAGAAAAAGCAAGCAGGAAATGATTCTGGGATTGGGAGAAATGAATTTGAAAAGAACGCACGGCTAGACCTCCATCTTGGTTATAAATTCATGCAATAATAAGATAAAACTAGAAAAAATTGTAATAAATATAACGCCTTATATCATACAACTTTTTTTGCTTTTAGTGGGGAGATAAAATGGACAGAAATAGATATTAGGCAAAAAAGGGCGACTTTTCCAGATAAAAGGGCGGAAAAAGGGATGGAAAATGAGATGCCGCTTATGTTTTCCTTAAAATATGGTATAATGCGGCGTATGAGCATGAAACTGAAGGAGTGATTTTCATGAGCAAAAAAATTCGAATTGGTCTTGTGAGCAGGACTTTGACCTTACGGGACGAGGTACCTACTTACCAAAAGGCACCCTACGTGCCACGGGATATTGTGACCATTCTGGGTGAACTGGGCGCGCTTCCCATTGTTTTTCCCGATGTGGAAGGCGCTAGTGGAAAGGATTATGTGGACCTTGCCGACGCACTTTTTCTTCCCGGCGGACAGGATGTGGACCCGACCCTTTTTGGAGAAGAACCGACGTGGAAAGTGGGCGGTGCGGATTACAAGATGGACCGCTTTGAAATCGATCTCATTCGGGCCTTTTATGAGGCAGGAAAACCCATTTTTGGCATTTGCCGCGGCATCCAGGTCCTCAATATTGCCCTTGGCGGTACGGTTTATCAAGATCTTCAGGCTGACTGCCCCAGTGCTTACATCGGCCACAGCCAAAAAGCCTACGGGGCCTATCCCGTCCACCATGTAAATGTCAAGAAAGGCAGCTTGCTCCATGCGGCCCTGGGGGATACGGCCTATGTAAACTCTCGGCATCATCAGGCCTTGAAGGATGTAGCCAAGGGTCTTGTTGTTACGGCTATGGCACCGGATGGTGTCATTGAGGGCATAGAATCAGCAGGCAGTGACCAAGTTGCTGCCGTACAGTGGCATCCGGAGAATATGTGGCGCGAGCATCCGGAAATGCGGGCTCTTTTCGAACAGTTCATTGCACGCGTTGAGAAAAGCGTGCAAAAATAAGAGAAACACAAAGATTGAGCGGGAAAATCGGTTGACACACCCCGTCCCATAGCATATAATTGTATGAGCTGTCAAATGATTTTTTGATCGATCTTGGCAAATCACCTTTGAAGTAAGGAGGGTTAATAGATGAAGAGAACGTTCCAACCTAACAACACGAGAAGAAAAAGAACTCATGGCTTCAGAGAAAGAATGAAGACTTTGGGTGGAAAACAAGTCTTGAAAAGAAGACGTGCGAAGGGCAGAAAGAGATTATCTGCATAAACTATGAGATGGGCCGCCTTTCGCGGCCTATTTTACTCTATGAGGCAGGTGCCAATCGCTTTGGAACAAGAACAAATGCCCAGAAAAAACACCTATACGCAGGCTCATCGGGTCAAGGCCCATGAGGATTTCCAAAAGATCCATGACAAGGGTCAATCCGTTGTGGATGGCTATGGCGTTTTTTATTTTCTGCCTTCTCCTCATGACCATTCCCAGCTGGGAACAGCCGTAGGGAAGAAACTGGGAAATGCGGTCTTGCGCAACAAGATCAAACGGCGGATGAGGGAAACCTTTCGTCAGCACCAGTACCGCCTTAAAAAGCCCGTTTCCATCGTCTGGGTAGCCAGACGTCGGTTGGCTCATGCACCCTTTGCTATGTATGAGACTGTGTTTTTGCGTCTGGCAAAGAAAGCCGGACTGTTATAGATCCGGAGAGGCCTATGAAAACGATCGCAATCTTCCTGATTCGTTTTTATCAGATTTGCATTTCCCCTCTTCTTGCGCCTCGCTGCAGGTTCTATCCTACGTGCTCCCAATATGCGCTGGAAGCGGTGAAAAAGTATGGTTTTCTGAAAGGAACCTATCTGGCTACGAAAAGAATACTGAAATGTCATCCCTTCCATAAGGGCGGGTATGACCCGGTACCCTGACCGCAGCAGGAGAAAAGGAGAAAAAACTTGGAATTCTTAAGTTCGTTTGTGCAGCAGGTGGTTTCTGCCATCTATGAAGCAACCCGCATGATTGGAGAGCCGAGTTACGGGCTTGCCATCATCATCATGACCATCCTCATCAAATTGCTCCTCTACCCTTTGACGAAGCGTCAAATCGCCTCAACAAAGGCTATGAGTCGCATCCAGCCTCGTATGAAGGAACTTCAGATGCGTTATCGCGATGATAAGATGAAGCTCAATGAAGAGCTGTCCAAGCTGTACAAGAAAGAAGGGGTCAATCCCCTGGCTGGATGCCTTCCCCTTGTCATCCAGATGCCAATCATGATTGGCATTTTCTACGGAATCCGTGATTTTAACTATGAAGGGCCGAGCAGCTTCCTTTGGATGCAGAGTATCGGTCAGCCCGATCCGTATTATATCCTTCCTATCCTGTCTGCTTTGACGACCTATATCCAATCTCGGCAGAGCATGCCGCCGTCCGATAATCCGACGGGGAAGGTCATGCTTTATTTCATGCCCTTGTTCATTGGCTATATCAGCTTGAAATTCCCGGCTGGTCTGGTTCTCTACTGGGTCGTGATGAACCTCATGCAGATTGGTCAGCAGTTCTTTATGGACCGGGCCGATAAGAAAGCCTAAAAGAGTAGACAATGCCAAGCGGCAAGGAGGCATGGATATGAATCGCATTGAAAAGACGGGGCGTACCGTGGACGATGCTGTCCAGGCTGCCCTCAAGGAACTCGGCGTAAGCCGTGAAGATGTCCTCATTGAGGTCCTGGAAGAAGGCAAGGATGCCCTTTTTGGACTCATCAAGCGGGACGCCAAGGTACGGGTTACTGTAAAGGAAGCGGAAAAGGCTGCGGCACCGGACTCTTTTGAAGAACAACTAGAAACGGTCCCGGAAACGCCGGAAGGACCTGCTCCGAAAGAGGAACCTGAAGTCACCGAAGCGCCTGTTTCTTCTGATGCTGAGGAAGAACGGAAAGCCGCTGCCCAAGATGCCAAGACCTTTCTGGAAACCCTTTTCAAGGCCATGGGGATGGATTTCATCATCGAAAAGTTCATCAATCGCAAGGATGGTGAAATTGAACTGAAACTCCATGGGGATGGGCTGGGTGTCCTTATTGGCAAGCATGGCCAAACGCTGGACAGTTTGCAATATTTGACAAACCTTGCAGCCAATAAAGGAAAGAAAGAATGGCACCGCATTGTCCTTGATGCCGAAAACTACCGGAAACGCCGCCGGGATACATTGGAAAAACTGGCTCACAACCTTGCCCATCGCGTCAAGCGGACGGGCCGCAAGGCGCTTCTTGAACCGATGAATCCTTATGAACGGAAGATCGTTCATGAGGCCCTGCAAAACGAGCCCGGGATCGTGACCTACAGTGAAGGCGAAGAACCTTACCGTAAAGTCGTCATCGACCTCAAATAAATCACACTTGAACGTTACGTGCTCCGGACCCTTGTTCGGAGCTTTTTTTTGGAGGAATCATGGAAGATACAATCAGTGCCATTGCGACCGCCCTGGGCGTTGGCGCCGTGGGCATCATCCGCGTCAGCGGACCGGAAAGTCTCCGTCTCGTCAATCGGATTTTTCGGGCAAAAGAACCCCTTTCCTCTTCCCGTCCCCGTTATCTGCAGTATGGTCATATCCATGACGGGAAGGGTGTCGATGTGGATGAGGTCCTGGCAGTCTATATGCCGGGCCCCCATTCCTACACGGGAGAAGACGTGGTGGAAATCCAGTGCCATGGCGGACGGGAAGCGCTGAAAGAAATCCTGCGGCTGACCTTTAGCGAAGGGGCAAGACCAGCAGAACCTGGAGAATTTACAAAACGGGCTTTTCTCAATGGCCGTCTTGACCTTACGGAAGCAGAAGCGGTCATGGATATCATCAATGCCAAGAGCCGCCGTGCCCTTGTTGCAGCCGGAAGAGGCCATAAAGGGGCCCTGTCCCGTTCCATCAGGGAAATCCGCGGCCGCCTGCGGGATTTGGTGGTCCATCTGGAAGCCATCATCGACTATCCGGAAGATGATATTGAAGACGTGACCTATGACGAAACCGAAGGTGTGCTGCAGCAGTGCTATGATGCAGTCATGCAGCTGCGCAAGAAAGGAGAGACGGGGCAGATCCTTCGCGAGGGCCTGCGGATAGCCATTGTGGGCCGCCCCAATGTTGGCAAATCAAGTCTCCTGAATCGCCTGCTCCAGACGGACCGGGCCATCGTTTCCAATATCCCCGGCACGACGCGGGACATCATTGAAGAGCAGATGACCCTTGACGGGATCCCCTTAGTACTGACCGATACGGCAGGTCTGCGGGATACAGAAGACTATGTGGAGCAGATTGGTGTAAAACGCAGCCGCGCCATTTTGGAAGACGCGGAACTGGTCCTTGTCGTCTTGGACAGCGCAAGTCCCCTCACGGACGAAGACCGGAAACTCCTTGCAGCGGTCAAGAACCGTCCCCATCTGGTGCTCCTCAATAAAAGTGACCTTGCACCGGCCCTTTCGCGGGAGGAAGTGGAAGCTCTTTCGGGCGGCGACGTCCTTTCTCTTTCCGTTAAAGATGGTGCTGGAATGGATCAGGTTGGAATCCATCTCCGTCATTTTGTCATGGGCGAAGGATCCGATGCCGAAATGGGACTGATGACCCAAAATGCCCGTCAGGGAATGCTGCTTGAACAGGCAGCCCATCATCTTGCAGAGACGCTTCGCGATGCGCGGGCCCATCTCCCCTACGACTGCCTCACGATTGACCTGACCCAGGTTCTTCATGAGCTGGGCGAAATTACGGGTGATGATGTGCCTGAGGAAATCATCAATGAGATCTTTGCACAGTTCTGCGTCGGAAAATAGGACACGGTAGAGGAGGATAAAAAGTAGCATGATCGTTGTGGATCATTATGATGTTGTTGTCGTAGGTGCGGGCCATGCTGGCTGCGAAGCAGCCCTAGCGGCAGCTCGGATGGGAAAAAAGACCCTCCTTGCGACCCTTTCCATGGATAATATTGCCCTCATGCCCTGCAATCCGTCTGTAGGGGGACCGGCCAAAGGCCATTTGGTGAGGGAAATCGATGCCTTGGGTGGGCAAATGGGGATTGCGGCTGATGAAGCCTGCATCCAGATGCGCATGCTCAATACAGGCAAGGGTTATGCTGTCCAGGCGCTCCGGGCCCAGGCAGATAAGCCGCTCTACCATACCATTATGAAGGAAGTCGTGGAAAACACAGAAAACCTCGACGTCAAGCAGCTCATGATCGATGAGCTCCTTGTTCGCGGTGGTGCTGTAGAAGGTATCGTTGCTGAAACAGGGGAAGTCTTTGAAGCTCCCTGCGTCATCCTTGCCACAGGGACCTATTTAAGGGGGCGTATCCTATATGGGGAAGTTGCCTATATGGCAGGCCCTAATGGGCAGCGTTCAGCCATGAAACTGACCGATTCCCTCGTGAAAGCCGGGCTTACGCTCATGCGCTTCAAGACAGGTACACCGGCTCGTGTGGACCGTCGGACCATTGATTTTTCGCGGACCGAGCCGCAGTACGGTGATGAAGCGGTGCGGAATTTCTCCTTTATCAGCCCTATTACGGAACGTCAGCAGGTTCCTTGTTACTTGACCTATACCAACCCCCGGACCCATCAGATCATTCGTGACAACCTTGACCGGAGCTGCATGTTCAACGGAACCATCGAAGGTGTAGGCCCTCGCTACTGCCCGAGCATTGAAGCAAAAATCGTCCGTTTTGCCGATAAGAGCCGTCATCAGCTTTTTTTGGAACCGGAAGGGCTCAGGACCAATGAAATCTATGTCCAGGGCATGAGCTCCTCTCTCCCCGCCGAAATCCAGGTTGCTTTCATGCAGACCATTCCGGGTCTGGAGCACTGCAAGATGATGCGGGCTGGATATGCGATTGAGTATGACTGCCTCGATCCCCTGCAGCTTACGGCAAGCCTCGAACATAAAGCCATCAAGGGGCTCTTTAGCTGCGGGCAGGCAAACGGCACGAGTGGCTACGAAGAAGCAGCGGCCCAGGGCCTTATGGCAGGCATCAACGCCGCCTTGAAGCTTGATCACCGGCCGCCTTTCATTTTGGGACGGAGCGATGCCTATATTGGTGTCCTCATTGATGACCTCGTGACGAAAGGAACGACGGAACCGTACCGCATGATGACAAGCCGTGCCGAGTACCGCCTGCTTCTGCGGCAGGATAATGCCGATCTGCGCCTGACGCAGAAAGGCCGCAATGTGGGCCTTGTCAAGGACGACCGCTATACTGCCTTTACGAAGAAACGGGACGAAATCGAACGGGCACTTTTTGCCCTTTCGAAAAAGAACTTGGCCCCGTCGGAAGAAAATCAGCAAAAGATTATGGCTATGGGCTCCGTGCCCTTAAAGAGCTCTATCAACATGATGGAACTTTTGCGCCGTCCGGAAATTACCTACGAAAAGCTCCAGCAAGCCTTTGACCTCGAACCCCTCTCCCCCGTTGCTGCAGAGGAAGTGGACGTAGAAGTCAAGTACAAGGGCTATATCGATAAGCAGAAACAGGAAGTCATGCGGGCCATGAAGCTCGAAAACCGCCTGCTCCCGGACGATATCGACTATAGTGCCCTCCATGAACTATCTTCGGAGGCAGCGGAAAAACTGGAAAAGCAGCGGCCCCTTTCCATTGGTCAGGCCAGCCGTATTTCCGGTGTTTCCCCTGCTGATATCAGCGTCCTTATGGTCTATTTGGAATCGCGGAGACGCAAAGGAGAAGAAGCATGACCTATTTGGAGACCTTGAAGCAAAGTGCCGAAGCAATTGGCCTGACCCTTTCTGACGAAGCGCTCCGGCGTTTTGAAATCTATAAGGATGAACTCCTGGAGACAAATCGCTTCCTTAACCTGACAGCCATTACAGACCCGGAAGAAGTGGCGGTAAAGCATATGGTTGATTCCCTGACTATCTATAACGAAAAGCGCTTCCATAATCGGACGATTGCCGATGTGGGAACGGGAGCGGGATTTCCAGGACTGCCTCTGAAGATCTACGATCCGACTATGCGTCTCACCCTCATCGATTCCTTGGCAAAGCGCCTTGCCTTCCTTGAGAAGGTGGCAAAGGACATGGGCCTTGGCCAGATTCGCTGTCACCATGCGCGAGCCGAAGAAGCGGGGCGGGACCCGAAGCTGCGCGAGAAATTTGATGTTGTCGTTGCCCGGGCTGTAGCGCCTATGCCCGTCCTTGCGGAATACTGCCTGCCCCTTGTGCGGGTTGGCGGCGTCTTCTACGCCATGAAGGGCAGCAAGGGCATGGAAGAAGCAGAAGAAGGCCGTCAGGCCATTTCCATCTTGGGCGGAAAGATTGTTGATATTCGCCATCTGACCCTGCCCGGCCTTGACGATAAGCGTTATATCATTACCATTGAAAAAATCCGTCCTACGGGCGAGCAGTATCCCAGACGGCCGGGTATTGCGACTAAGCGTCCACTTGCTGTGAAACCTAAATAATAAAATAGAAGATACCTTAACTGTGGACTGGACCGGAATGACTTCGGACCCAGTCCTTTTTTACTCTATCATACTGATTTATTTCTAAATTTCCCTTGAAATCGGGCTTTTAAGGAATGAGTACTAAAAAAATCCCCCATAATCATATCCTGCCATGATACAATGCGATAAATAGGGAAGGAGGATATGCAAGTTTGAAAGACAGGATGAGAGAAAGGTTGGTGAGCGTGCAAGAGACGCCGCATAATGGACAAAAAACATAAGTTTTGTCGATTCATTGGGGCCAAGATCCGCTATTACCGGATGCTGCGGGCTGTCGTGCATAACGGATTCGGTCAGGCAGACCTGGGGAGTTTGGCCCATCTTCATCCGGATACGATTTCCCGGATTGAGCGGGGAACCTATCATGACAGCATCCCTCTGTCAACGCTCATGGATATTTCCGATGCTTTGGGCATTGATGTATCGGAACTGATGACACTGACGGAAACGGAAAAAAAACTTCTTCATTGGGAAAAGGAGAACGAAGCATAAAGAATTTTAGTGGGATCCCTTGCCAGCGCGTCGATGGGAACGGCCATTGCCGGCCTCAACGATGCGGCGGCAACCAATGCCATCCTTGCTGCTGGCGGAACGGCTGACCTCGGCAGGATTGTTGCGGCCTCTGCTCTTCTTGTAGCGGACGTTTTCATGGAAAATAAGGCTGATGAAGCGATAGATGATGCCCGAAGCTTCCTCGCCGAGTCGCGGAAATTGCTAGAAGTGTGCGAGAGCCGTATTGCATTTCTTGAAACCATTGAGACGCGGGCCCAGCAGATCTGAGATATCATGGGAAAACTCGAAGTTCATTTTGAAATGGGCAGCATCAGAAATGAAACTTATCATCCGACGAGAAGGGGCGGATTGGCGGATGGATGGAGGCGAGGAAAAAAAGACTGTCGGAAAGGCAACTCTACTTGATAAGACGTTGAAAATCCTCATTGATATGCCCCTCCTTCGCGAAAACGGGACGTTGACGGAAGAATCAGGGAAAGCCATCATCAAGATTGAAGGAAATCATGCCCTTTTCCTGCAGTAAATTTAGCCTTTTCTTTGAACGTGTGGACACCATCTCTGAAGGAGCCACCCTGGATTGCAGCAATGGCGTGTTCCGCCATTATGATGAAAAGACTCATTTGTGTCTCATTCATAAAAAGCGGCCTCTCCTTTGCCGGGTCGCTGCCTATTATGATGCCCTGCAAAGTACCAAACTTTCTCGAGAGGAATGGTACTGGCTCAATGAGGAAGCCATCCGCAGGCTGCAAGAAGAAGGTACAACAAAAATGGGCCAAAGGCCCCTCCCCTACGACAAAAAGAACCGACCAGAAGGAATAAT